>JAZRFH010000031.1:0-10302 GCA_045661245.1 Eubacteriales bacterium
CTCTTCACGAAACTATCGTTAATTTCCATAACACACCCGACAGACTCCGCCAGCTTGACGAGGCAATTGAGGCAAATCTTGCAGGCCGTCTTGACGAGGTAAAGGAGGAAATTGAGTTTGTCAACGCAAGGCGTGAGTTTGCGTGCACGCTTGAAAAGGCTCACAAAGAGGGCAAATTACCTCTTAAGGTAACTCATAACGATACAAAGCTTAATAACGTTCTTTTTGATAAGGAAACCGGTAAATCACTCTGTGTTATCGACCTTGATACAATAATGCCGGGTTACTCGGTTAATGATTTCGGCGACTCGATAAGATTCGGTTCAACCACCGCGGCTGAGGACGAGAGGGATTTGTCGCTCGTCAACTTTGATATTAACCTCTATGAGCTTTACGTAAAGGGCTTTCTTGAGGGTGCGGCAGGCGGTCTTACCGACTGCGAGATTGAGCTTTTGCCAATCGGTGCTATAATGATGACCTTTGAGTGCGGCACACGCTTCCTCGCAGATTACCTTAACGGTGATACTTATTTCAGAACTCACAGACCGGGGCAGAACCTTGACAGAGCTAGAAACCAGTTTAAGCTTGTTCGCGATATGGAACAGCGCCTTGACGATATGCGCGCTATAGTTAAGAAATATATTTAACCAAGGGAGAAATACAATGATTAGAATTTATTACTCAAAAACACAAAAAGAGGCGGCAGAAAAGTGCGCTGAGGTAATAGCGGAGCTGCTTAAGAAAAAGCCGGACGCCACCCTCGGCTTTGCAACGGGCTCCTCACCCGTTATGATGTACCGCGAGCTTATAAACAAGTGCGCGTCGGGTGAGATAAGCTTTGAGAAGGTAAGAACGGTAAATCTTGACGAGTACGTAGGCCTCTCCAGCGAGCACGACCAGAGCTTCTCATACTTTATGTTCGATAACCTGTTTAACCATATCAACATTCCTAAAGAGAGCACAAATCTTCCCGACGGACTTGCAAAGGACCTTGAAGCAGAGCGCAAGAGATACGATGCTGTAATAGAGTCAATGGGCGGCGTAGATATCCAGGTGCTCGGTATAGGCCATAACGGACATATCGGCTTTAACGAGCCGTCCGACCACTTCTCACTCGGCACAGCTCTCGTAGACCTTACTGAGTCCACGATTAACGCAAACTCAAGGTTCTTTGAGTCTAAGGACGACGTACCGCGCCGCGCGCTTACAATGGGTATCGGTCAGATAATGCAGGCAAAGAAAATAGTAATGGTAGCAAACGGCAGGGCAAAGGCCGAGATACTTGAGGACGCGTTTTTCGGTAAGGTGTCGCCGAAGAACCCCGCATCTATATTGCAGTTCTTCAAGGGTGAGGTTGACGTATTCCTTGACGAAGAGGCACTCTCTCTTATCATAGAGCGCCACCCCGAGGCTGTTATAAGATAACTAACTTAGTAAAACAAAATAAAAAGGTGAGGCTTTGGAAATTCCTTAGCTTCACCTTTGTTTTTATACCGTGTATGCTTTCTTTATTCTCATAGCAAGCTTGGGTCTGTCGTTGTAATCGGTAGGTACCTGTGCAATCTCGTCTACCGCTTCCATACCCGATACAACTCTGCCGAATGCCGCGTACTGACCGTCAAGGTGCGGTGCATCCTTATGCATAATGAAGAACTGTGAGGATGCGGAGTTCGGGTTAAACGACCTTGCCATAGATATTACTCCGCGCTCGTGCTTAAGGTCGTTCTGCACACCGTTTGCACGGAATTCGCCCTTGATGTTCTCCTCAGCACCGCCCATACCGTTACCAAGAGGGTCGCCGCCTTGAATCATAAATCCCTTGATAACTCTGTGAAAGATAAGGCCGTCGTAAAAGCCTTCGCCAACAAGCTTTAAAAAGTTCTTTACGGTAATCGGAGCTACCTCGGGGTAGAGCTCAAGCTCGATTTTAGCACCGTTTTCCATTTCAATTACTACCATTTTTTCTCTCCTTTAGTATGTTTTTTGCTCTATATGGATATAATTAAATAAAATACTGCAATAAGGGGGCTTTATGGATACCGATAAACTCAGGCGTGCCGCATATATATGCATAATTGCCATATCCTCACTAGCTCTCAGCTATCTTGGCTTAATGTACGCCCTACCCGCAATTCTGCCGTTTTTGATAGGGTGGGCCGTTGCCTTTGCCATGCGCCCGCCGTCCTCGTACATCTGCTCTCGTACCGGTATATCAGTACGCATTGTAAGGCCCGTAGTAACAGTAGTCTGCACCCTTGCCGTGCTCGGAATTACAGGCTTGGGTCTATACCGCCTCTCGCGCGAGGTATGGCAGATAATTACAGAGTTTGGCGAGGGCGAGGAGCTAAGGTCGTTTTTAACAGGCTTTATGTTTTCGGGCGGTATACTTGACGAGCTGCTCGGCAACCTCGGCACAAGCCTTGGCGAGGTGCTCTTTGAGATAGCCTCGGGGTTATTTTCAAGCCTTGGCGGCATTGTGTCCGGCATTGTCGCGAGTATACCCCGTGTCGTGTTATTTGCGGTTATAACGCTTATTTCAACAGTTTATTTTGCCGTCGACCTTGAAAGAATAAATAACGCTGTTTTATCCCTCTTGCCTAAGAGGGCAGGGGAGTCTTTAATCAGGTTTAAAAACGGCTTTCTATATGCCTCTGTGCGTTATTTACGCTCCTATTTTCTTATCTTTCTTATAACTCTTGCGATAATGCTCTTTGGGTTTATGCTGCTGCGCCTGCGCTATGCGGCAATTTTTGCACTCATTATAGCCTTTCTTGACCTTTTGCCCGTAATAGGCGTAGGCACGTTTTTAATTCCCTACGGCATTTTTGAGCTTGTAAGAGGCAATACCGTAACGGGTATAGGCGTTATAGTGCTTTTTGCCGTGCAAACCGTAATAAGAGAGCTTGCCGAGCCCAAAATAGTTGGTAAAAGCCTCGGTGTACACCCTCTTTTAACCCTTATAATTCTCTACGTAGGCTATGCTTTCTTCGGCTTTTTCGGCATTTTGCTGATGCCCCTATTTACCGTTGCCCTCGAGGTTTTAATCGGTAAAAAGAAGACCGCCGACGTCGATAGGCCGGGTACGTGTTAAATAAATTGGGGTAAGCATCTCTTCGTATATTGCTTTTTCGATTGCTTTTTTCGACGGGTGGGCGTCAAGCGAGCCAGTAAAGTATACCTTACCGTCTGCCACACCCGCTGCACCGCCTATAAATCCGTACTCGTAAGGGTAAAGGTCAATGCCGCCGTTTTCTATTACCGTCACCTTAATGCCCTCGCTTTCAAGTACCCGTGCCATTCCTGCGTCTGCGGTAAGTGCCGCACCGTCGTTTAACTTAAGCACCGTGCACGCAGGGTAGCCCTGGCGTACGTTTATTATTTTATATTCAGCTTTTTGTAAGGCTTCGATAACCGTTTTTGATACCGTGTCGCATTTACAAAAAATCTTCTTGCCAAACGCCAAAATATTCAATACGGCATCATTTGGGTATGCCTTTGTGACTTCACAGTCTATCAGGCTGATTTTGCCTATGCCTGCGTCGTAAAGCTCCTCGAAAACGTAAGGCGCTTCACTCACGTAATCGGCGTGCGAAAACACAGTGTCGCCTATCTTAAATAAGAGCATATCCGTATGCGAGGCAACAGCGTCCTGCAGCCTTGAAAAGGGCGGCAGGGTAACAACGGCAAAGCCGCGCTTGATAAGCTCCCCCACAGCCTCGGCAGGTATCCTTTTATCTACAAATACGGTTTTTCTTTTCATATACAGCTCCGAATATTAAAAGAGAGAGGTGCTAAATTCACACCTCTCTATCTTTTTGCCCTATGATTAGGCACGCTCTACCTTTCCTGAACGAAGGCAACGGGAGCATACGCTAACTGTCTGGTTAGCTCCGTTAACAACGGCCTTTACCTTACGGATGTTAGGCTTCCAGGTTCTGTTTGTCTTGCGGTTAGAGTGAGAAACGTTGTGTCCAAAGGTAACGCCCTTGCCGCAAATGCTACATTTAGCCATTTTTACACCTCCAAATCCATCTCTTGCGAGAGGAAATTTATATAAATTTTTTGTTTAGCACAAATCAGCAAGTGATATTATAGCATACGAAAAATCAAATTGCAAGAGTTTTTTTAAAGTTTTGCACATTTTTTTATACTTTCCCGAAAAACATTGACATAATACGCGCCTTGTGTTAAAATATAGGGGCGTAGGTGTGCCTATGCACTAAAATAATATAAAATATATTACATTGGAAAGGCGGATTTTGTTATGAAATGTAAATCCTGCGGTAAAGACTATTCGGGTCTTTTGCGTATCTGCCCCTTTTGCGGCACTCCGTCGTACGATAACGTGATTTATCCAAACAAGGTGGCTACCTTCTTGGCACGCCCCCGTGACGTGGGTAGCTTTTGCGTTACCAATATGAATATACTTCTTGTATTTGCTATCAATCTTTCTATAGCGGCACTTATCATAAATCTGTTTACCTATGCGTCAAGCGGTCTGTGGTGTCAGTACGTTATATGCGGTGCGTTTGCTTTTTACGGTGTTATGCGCGGCTTTTTCGGCACCAAGACTACGGCACTGCGTACGGTGCGCGATGCAATTCTGTTTTTGATAATAGCGCTTGCGGCCACCGCTACGGCGTATAATTTTTCTGATAAAGTTGCAGGGGTTACAAAGGCTGTAAACATTGCACAGTACGCAATTCCCGCTATCGTTATTGCTCTTGGTCTTATCGCGCTCGTGTTCCTGTTTGTGGGGCTTTCAAGCTCGTTTAGCTTTGCGGTTACCTCGGCAATAAATACGGGTATATCCACGGCTTTGCTTATAGCCGCTCTTGTCAATGACGGTAAATTCACAGAACCCACCGTTATATTCGTTGCGTTCGGCTTTTCACTTTTTACACTTGCAAACTACGTTTTGCTCCGCATACTGTCGTTTACTACCAGGGTAAAGCGCGGCTATTGATAAGGCCGGCACGCGCCCGAGAGGTGAGGATTTAATTTTAATGAAGATAGGATTGGTTTTATCCGGCGGCTTGGCAAAGGGTGCGTACCAGATTGGTGCCCTGCGCGCAATCTCCGAATATTTTAAGCCTGAAGAAATTGAATATGTCAGCTCGTCGAGCGTCGGTGCCTTGAACGCCCATGCATTCTCAAGCAATAATCTTGAAGAGGGTGCAAGAATGTGGGAGGGTCTTACCCCGTCGAAGGAGGATAGAATACCCGTTACCAAGGTAATGAAGAGTGACTATCTCAAGGGCTGTACAATAGGTCTTACGCAAAGACCTCTCGTTACCAAAAAGCAGTACGTATCGGTTTTCAGACTTAAGGAAATGGACGTTTCATACGTTGACGTCACGCATAAAGAGGCAGACGAGGCGGCACTTTATCTGCAGGCGGCAGTTGCAATGCCGGTATTCTCTAAATCGGTTAAGATAAACAAGAAGAAATATTTTGACGGCGGCACGATAGATAATATTCCCGTCTATCCGCTTATGAAGCACGACCTCGATTATATTATCTGTGTTTATTTTGACGAATATAATTACTCGTTTGAGGCATCGGGCTTTGACGACAGAATTATCAAGATAACCTTTAACGATAACGAAAAGATAATGTCAAACTCCATCTGGTTTACCAAAGAAGGTACCGAGAAAATGATGCGCGACGGCTATGACAGAGCGCGCGAGGTGCTTGACCTTGTATTTGCCGAGGGTAAAGAGGATTTGTCTAAGATTTATTCGAAAATCCGTGAGCTTGACGCACTTAACCCCAACAAAAAGCTGCGCGTTACCGTCGACGTTGCGATACATAACTTAAACAAAATGATGAAGCTTATTTCAAAAAGACGAATAGTAGAATAATTATAGCTAGAGGTGGTGTCAAGGTGCGTCACCTCTATTTATTTAATGTTGATTTTTGACCGAGCCACAGCGCTATTTAAGTCAAAAAACGAATAAACATTACTTTCTTTTCGTCAATTCTGCAAGATATGCAGGTGAGTTGTGTCATTTTTTTATTTAAATAGCTGAATATTATAATAGACACCTTGACATATATTTTTGCGTGTGCTATAATTTGTTTTAATTTTACATCACACGCGCATATTTATGCACGATATATATTAATCTCTTGGGTGCTTTGGAGTAGGATATGAGGATTGTAATTAAAATCGGTACGTCAACGCTTACGTATCAGAACGGCTGTGTGAATATAAGACGCTTTGAGGCGCTTTGTCGCGTAGTTTCGGATATGGTAAATGCAGGTAACAGCGTCATTCTCGTGTCCTCGGGTGCGATAGGCCTCGGTGTAGGTAAATTAAACCTTAAGGAGCGCCCGCACGATATAGCAGGCAAGCAGGCGGCAGCTGCAGTAGGTCAGTGTGAGCTTATGTATATTTATGACAGAGAATTCGCAGGTCACAACCGCACGGTAGCCCAGGTGCTGCTTACTGCCCCCGACCTTCAGTGCGAGGATAGGCTCGCAAAGTTTAAGGGCACTGTTGAGAGGCTTTTGTCCCTCGGTGTTTTACCGATTATAAATGAGAACGACACCGTGGCTACGGAGGAGATTGAGTTTGGCGATAACGATACGCTGGCATCTTTGGTTGCGGCGGCAGTCGGGGCAGACCTCTTGGTTTTGCTCTCGGATATAGACGGTCTTTATTCGACCGACCCGCATAAGGATAAAAACGCAGTGCTCATACCCGAGGTTTTTGAGATAACCGACAAGATTATTGCACTTTCTGGCGGTGCGGGTTCTTCTCTCGGCACGGGCGGTATGGCAACTAAAATCCGCGCGGCAGGCATTGCCACCGAGAGCGGGTGCGATATGATAATTGCAAACGGTGCAAATCCCGAGGCGCTTTATAAGCTGCTTGACGGTGAGCCCGTTGGCACGAGATTTTATGCTAAGAGGTGAAAAAATGACCTCTACACAAAGAATTCTTACAAATGCTGCGGAGTGTAAGAGAGCACTTGCCACGGTATCGGTTGATACTATAAATTACGCTCTTGGCCTAATAGCCGACAAAATTGAAGAGAGCACGAAAAAAATTCTTCAGGCAAATGCCCTAGACCTCGAAGACGCGCGCGGTAAAATCAGCGACGTAATGCTTGATAGGCTCAGGCTTGACGAGAAAAGAATATTAGCTATGGCAATCGGCGTGCGTGAGATAATCGCGCTCCCCTCTCCCATAGGCAAAATTCTCAGCCGCACGGTAAGGCCAAACGGCCTTATGATTGAAAAAACGTCGGTACCGATGGGTGTTATCGCTATAATCTACGAGTCACGCCCCAACGTAACGTCAGACGCCGCGGCGCTCGCACTTAAGAGCGGTAACGTAGCAGTCCTTCGCGGCGGCAAAGAGGCGTACAGAACGTCAAGGGCGATTGTAGAAGCTATGCAGTCAGCACTTTTGATTGCGGGCTTGCCCGAAAATGCGGTACAGTTAGTTGAGGATACCTCGCGTGAGAGTGCATACGAGCTTATGCGCGCAAGGGGATATATAGATTTGCTTATTCCTAGAGGCGGCCGCGGTCTTATCTCGGCTTGCGTTGAGAATGCAAAGGTGCCCTGCCTTGAAACGGGTACGGGTATATGCCACCTTTACGTTGACCGCTCGGCTGACTTTAAGATGGCGCTTGATATTATAGAAAACGGCAAAACCCAGCGACCCTCGGTCTGCAACGCACTTGAGGTGTGTCTTGTTGACAGGGCGGTGGCAGGTGAGTTTTTACCAATGCTTAAGGCGAGGCTCTCATTGAGCTCTCACGAGGTTGAACTAAGGCTTGACAATGAGGCTGCGAGAATAATCTCGGGTAAAACCGCAGGCGAGCTTGATTTTGATACAGAATTTCTTGATTATATTCTTGCGGTTGCGGTGGTTGACGGTGTTTCGGGGGCAACAGAGCACATAGCAGAGCACTCAACGGGCCACAGCGAGGCGATAATAACAAACGATAAGTCGGCCGCGGATTATTTTACCGCAAACGTTGACTCTGCGGCAGTTTACGTTAACGCGTCAACAAGGTTTACAGACGGCGGTGAGTTCGGTCTTGGGTGCGAGATGGGAATTTCCACTCAGAAGATGCACGCACGCGGTCCGCTTGGTATAGAGGAGCTTACCTCTTATAAATATATAATAAAGGGAGAGGGGCAAATACGCAAATGATTAAGGTTGGATTTGTAGGTGTAGGCAATATGGGCTCAGCTCTAGCACGCGCAGTAGCAAAGACAAAGAGTGCCGATATATTGCTCTACGATAAAAACGAGGCTTTGGCAAAGACCTTGGCAGAGGAGCTTAACGCTACGGCAGTTTCGCTCACTACTCTTGCAGGGGAGGCAGAGATTGTATTTCTCGGTGTAAAGCCGAATATTATCCCCACTGCATGCCGTGAGCTTGACAGTGCGTTCACCTCAAACGATGCGGTAATAGTAAGCATGGCGGCGGGTGTTGACGTAGCGTCGATTTCTTCCTGCTTTTCGGGTGAGCACCCGATTATAAGAATTATGCCCAACACCCCCGTTTCGGTTGGAGAGGGAATGATTCTCTGGTGCGCCAACAAGAAGGGCGAGGCAAGGTTTTGCGACCTTGAAAATATAATGCAAAGCGCAGGCACGCTCGATAAAATCTCCGAGGGTCTGATAGACGCGGCAAGTGCTATTGCAGGCTGCGGCCCCGCATTTGCCTTTATGTTTATTGAGGCGTTGGCAGACGGCGGAGTTAAGTCGGGTCTGCCGAGAGATAAGGCGATGCTTTATGCCGAGAAGATGCTTAAGGGCGCGGCAGTGCTTGCCGATATGTCTGATAAGCACCCTGCGGCATTGAAGGATGCGGTTTGCAGCCCCGGCGGCAGTACGATTGCCGGTGTTTGCGCGCTTGAGGACGGTGCGTTTCGCTCTGCGGTAATTTCAGCCGTAGAGTCGTCTTACAAGAGAACGCTTGAGCTTGGAAAAAATAATTAAATATAAGTGAGGAGTTTATTATGTCAAGAGTTTACAATTTTAGTGCAGGCCCGTCAATGCTGCCCGAGGCAGTGCTTAAAACCGCGGCTGAGGAGATGCTCGAGTACGGCACGTCCGGTCAGTCGGTAATGGAAATGTCGCACAGGTCAAAGGAGTATCAGGCGATAATTGATGCGGCAGAGGCCGACCTCAGAGATATTATGAATATTCCCGATAACTATACCGTTCTTTTCCTTCAGGGCGGTGCATCAACGCAGTTTGCAATGGTGCCATTCAACCTTATGAACAAGAACGGCAAGGCTGATTACATAATTACCGGTCAGTGGGCTAAAAAGGCATACAAGGAGGCCGCTCGCTACGGCAAGGCAAGAGCTATTGCATCAAGCGAAGATAAAACCTTCTCTTATATCCCAAAGATAACCCCCGATATGATTGACCCCGAGGCAGATTACGTTCATATCTGTATGAACAATACTATCTACGGTACAAAGTGGAATAATCTCCCCGAGTGCGGTAACGTTCCCCTCGTTGCGGATATTTCGAGCTGCATTCTCTCTGAGCCTATCGACGTATCTAAGTTCGGCTTGCTCTATGCAGGCGCGCAGAAGAACGTTGCTCCCGCAGGTCTTACTATCGTTATCGTAAGAAACGACCTTCTCGGTAACGCAATGGACATTACTCCTACGATGCTCAACTACGTTACTCACTCCGAAAACGGCTCAATGTTTAACACGCCCCCCTGCTATACCATCTATATTGCAGGCCTTGTGTTCAAATGGATAAAGGAGCTTGGCGGCCTTGAAAAAATGAAGGAGATTAACGAGAATAAGGCTAAAATTCTTTACGATTTCCTTGATGGCTCTGAGCTTTTCAAGGGTACTGTTGTACCCGAGGACCGTTCACTTATGAACGTTCCCTTTATCACGGGTAACGAGGAGCTTGACGCTAAGTTCGTTAAGGCGGCAAAGGAAGCGGGCTTCGTTAACATCAAGGGTCACCGTTCTGTCGGCGGTATGCGTGCGTCGATTTATAACGCTATGCCCACCGAGGGTGTTATAAAGCTTGTAGAATTTATGAAGAAATTTGAAGAGGAAAATAAGTGATGTATTCTGTAAAGACGTATAATAAAATTGCCAAGGTTGGTCTTGACGTATTTGATAAAAATTTGTATGAAATCTCGGATAATGCAGAGGCACCCGTTGCGGCTCTCGTTCGTTCGGCGGCTTTGCACGACGAGAAGTTTCCCGAAAGCCTGCTTGCAATAGGCAGAGCGGGTGCGGGCACCAACAATATTCCCACCGACCGCTGCAGTGAGGAGGGTATAGTAGTATTCAA
>JAZRFH010000032.1:0-18277 GCA_045661245.1 Eubacteriales bacterium
TATTTCAAGAAGAGCTCTCTCTCGCCTTTCGTCTGATACCGCATAGTGCGTTGCAGGGAAAATACAGGTGTACGAAAGGTGCTCAAGCACGTCGCCCGTGAGCGTGTGTATCTTTGATATTCTGTCAACCTCGTCGCCGAAGAATTCTACTCTTATCGCATGCTCCTTGCCGCTTGACGGATAAATCTCAACCGTATCGCCGCGCACGCGGAATTTATTACGGATAAAGTTCATATCGTTGCGCTCGTAGCTTATCGAAACAAGCTTTGCAATCAGCTCGTCACGCGAGAGCTGCTGACCCGGGCGCAAGGACACCAAAAGCCCCTCGTATTCCTCGGGGTCGCCAAGCGAATATATGCACGAAACCGATGCAACAATAATAACGTCGCGGCGCTCAAAAAGCGCAGAGGTAGCGCTATGACGGAGCATATCTATCTCCTCGTTAATCATAGCGTCCTTTTCTATATACATATCCTTGCCCGGAATATAAGCCTCGGGCTGATAGTAATCGTAATACGAAACAAAGTATTCAACCGCATTTTCGGGGAAAAACTGACGGAATTCGGTGCACAGCTGTGCCGCAAGCGTTTTGTTATGGGCGAGGACGAGAGTTGGCCTGTTAAGGTTTGCAATAACGTTAGCCATAGTAAAGGTTTTACCCGAGCCTGTTACGCCGACAAGGGTTTGTGCTCGCTCACCTGCCAAAATGCCGTCGGTAAGTGCGCGGATAGCCTCAGGCTGGTCGCCCGTGGGCTGAAAATCACTTTTGAGCTTAAAGGTTCCCTTTAGCATATCTGCCCTCTCCTTTCGCGCTTTTTCGCATACTTATCTATATTATATTATAGACTAAAGATTTTTAAAAGTAAATAGCAAAATTCAGTTTGGCATACAAAAAAGCTCCCCGAGGGGTATTTACTCGGGGAGATATAATTATTATTTCGTAAGGTAGCCCTTTTTAGTCAAAAGAGATAGGTATTTTGCTTGTCCCGCAGCACTAAGGCGTGTGGACTCGCTTATTGCCGCAGTGTCGGTAACGCCATCATTCAGTAGCCCAAGAAGGGCGAGCATTATACGTGCGCGCCTCGAAGCACGGAAATAGTACGGAAAGCCGTAAAAGCCGTGAGCAACAATAAGTATAAAGAGCACCATCGGCAGGTATAACCCACGCAGTGCAAAAAACGCAAGCAGCGGTGTGCCGACGACAATGCTTACAAGAGATACAACCGTTAAAACGCGCCAAAGTATCAGCGCTTTACTCAGCCTATCCAAGATTAGTTATCCCAGTTGTGATATACGGCATTGATGTCGTCATCGTCGTTAAACTTATCGAGCATCTTCTCCATATTTTCAATGTCCTCTTCCGAGGTAAGCTCTACGTAGGTCGAGGGTACCTTTGCAAGGTCTGCGGTTTCAAGCTTGTAGCCAAGTGCTACTATAGCCTCTCTTACCGCGTCAAAATCAGCGGGGTCGGTGTATATTGTATACTCACCCTCTTCACACTTAATGTCCTCAGCGCCGCACTCAAGCGCGTCCTCCATTATCTTATCCTCGTCAATCTCCTCGTCCTCGTCGATAATGGTAATAACACCCTTCTCTTCAAAGAGGTAGCCTACACAGCCGTTCTGACCGAGGTTGCCGCCGTACTTGCTGAATGCGGCACGAACGTTACCTGCGGTACGGTTACGGTTATCAGTAGAGGTTTCAACGATAATTGCAACACCCGAGGGGCCGTAGCCCTCGTAAACGATTTCCTCATAGTTGATGTCACTGTTATCGGTGAACTTTTTAATTGTACGCTGAATGTTATCGTTAGGCACGTTGTTTGCCTTTGCCTTTGCGATAAGGTCGCGCAGCTTTGAGTTGTTGTTAGGGTCGGGGCCGCCCGCCTTTATTGCAACTGCCATCTCCTTACCTATTTTGGTAAAGATTTTAGCCTTTGCGGCATCGGATTTTTCCTTCTTGTGCTTGATATTATTCCACTTTGAATGTCCTGACATATATCTTCTCCTAAAATTTAAATCTTATCGGGGCTCTGCATACAGATTAGATGCAAAGCGGTGCGGAGCACCTGATTTGTTGCCGCGGTGAGAGCTATACGCGACTCGCGCAGCTCCTTATCCTCACAGCCGACTATCTTACACTCGTGATAGAAGCGGTTAAACGCAGCGGCAAGGTCAAGAATGTATCTCGTAACTACGCTCGGCTCATACTCTGCTATTGCGGATTTTACGCGCTCGGGGAATACAGAGATTGTCTTTGCAAGCTCAAACTCAACGTCTGAAAGAGGTGCTTTTGAAATCTCGCAGTTACTGCCCGTTTTTTCAAGCACCGAGCAGGTACGCGCGTAGGTGTACTGAACGTAAGGACCTGTGTTACCCTCGAACGAGAGCGCGTCCTCCATAATAAAGTTAATGTCGCGCATACGGTTATTTGAGAGGTAGTAGAATACTACGGCACCAACGCCGACCTTCTCTGCAATCTCCATACACTCAGCCTCGTCGGGGTGCTTTTCGCGCGTGATGTCTGCAACTCTGGAGATAGCCTCTTTAAACAGGTCCTTAAGGAGTATGACGTTGCCGGTTCTTGTAGCAAGCTTTGCGCCGCCTATGCTGACGGTGCCGTAGGGCACATGCACGAGCTTATCAAACCACTCGTAACCCATAAGCTCAACGACCTTGAACCACTGAGCAAAGTGCAAGGACTGCGCGGCACTCGTAACGTATATCGCTTTATCGAATTTATAGGTATCCTGCCTGTAAACTGCGGCCGCTATATCACGTGTAGGATAAAGAGTTGAGCCGTCGCGCTTCAAAATCAGGCAAACCGGCATATTCCACTTTTCAAGGTTAACGATAGATGCGCCGTCGTCAATTTCCAAAAGCCCCATTGACCTGAGCTTTTCAACCTGAGCGGGCATTTTATCGGTGTAAAAGCTCTCGCCCTTGTAGCTGTCAAACTCAATGCCGAGCTGACGGTAGGTTTTCTCATATTCCTCAAGGCTTACAGACACAAACCAACGCCAAAGTGCAAGGTTATCCTCGTCGCCTGCCTCAAGCTTTGCAAATTCAGCGCGCGATGCGTCACCAAGCGCGGAATGCTTCTCACCCTCGGGGCTTGCATCCTCTTCTGCCTTTATCTCATTGTTAATTCTTACGTAGAGCTTAACGAGCTCGTCAACTCCGCCCTCTTCGATTTTTGCCTTATCTCCCCAGAGCTTGTACGCAACGATTAGCTTACCGAACTGCGTGCCCCAGTCACCGAGATAGTTGATGCCGACACAGCTATAGCCCTCAAACTCGTGAAGGAGCTTAAGAGAGTGGCCGATTACGGTAGTACCGAGGTGGCCGATATGGAAGGGCTTTGCAACGTTGGGAGAGGAATAGTCAAGCACAACGGTTTTACCCTTGCCCGTAAGACCCGAGCCGTATTTGTCACCAAGGCGCGATACGTCAGAAACCACGCGGCGCGTAAATTCAGTGGGGTTAATTTTAAAGTTAAGATAACCTCCGATTACCGAAACGCTTGCAAACTCCTCGCACGAAAAGCTCTCGGCAAGTGCTTTGGCAATATCCATCGGCGACTTACGCAGTGACTTTGAAAGCTTAAAGCAAGGTAATGCAATATCGCCCATTGAGCTGTCTGGCGGATACTCCAGCATTGAAAAAATCTCGTCCTCAGTGAGTATACCGTCACCGAATTTATCCTTAACGCACTCACAAAGCAGTGCGGCGGTTTTCTTTTTCAGAATAAGCATTTATATTTCCTCATTAAATTGAATTTTTCATTTTCACGAATTTTCTATCCCCGACCTCACCGCGCACGAGTCTTGCGGGTACGTGGGTGTTCATATTAAAGGCGTAAGCCAGAGCGCTCTCCGTGCCGCTCTCAACGTAAAACTCACCGTCGCACTCGAATACCGTAACCTCGGGAATTTCTTCACCGCGCTCAAGCGCACCTGCAAGCTCTCCGATTTTATCACCGTCGGGCGCATCGTCTATGAAATTAAGCCTTTCGGGACAAATAAAGCACTTATTGTAGTCCTTATTGCCCTGCCATGTATTAAATCCCTCGATAATAACTGCCGCAACCTCTTCGGGCGTTGCCTCTGTTGTATCTACAACGAGTGAGTAATTCGAAAGGTCCTTGATATCAACGCCATACTGCTCCATATACCTTTTCTGCTCGCTTGCGCGCCTTGCACGGGTTTGTCTGACGCTCTCCTCAACCGATGCGGAGTGCTCACCCTGCCTGTTTGCAGACATAATACGTATAGCGCTCGTTTCAATATCCACAGTCATATAAACGCGGAAGGTGCCCTTGGTGAAATGCCATGCCATACGGGAGTCTATAACCAGCATACGCGGGTCAAGCGACAGGGCGGCAATACCCTCGTCTATCATATTGTCAATCTCAGGGTGAGTTTCCATATACTGATTAAATTCAAGTGCGGTCATACCCATTTTCTCTGCGATAGAGCGCACAATTTTACCCGTTGAATAATACTCTGCCCCAAGCTCTCTTATAAGTATGTCGGAAACGGTGCTTTTGCCGCTGCCGAGGTCGCCTGCCAATGAAATCTTATCAGCCATCAGTCACACCCCCGTTTGTACGATTTAACTATATAATTATAGTATATTATGTTTATTTTGTCAACTCCCGAAAAGGAAAATTTAATTTATACCGCTAAAAATTCCCTCAAAAATTTATATTTGGTGAATAATACGCCCCTTCCGCGAAAACAATATGAACAGTATTTTGGAAAGGAAGGCAATAATATGGAAAAAAAGTTCAAGTTCAGCGATAAGCCCGGCTTCAGTAAATTCGTATACGGCGCGGTTATCGCAATACTCTGCATTACCGCTATAGTTATAGGCATTGTGTCTGCAAGCTCAAAGGCACCCGACAATGAGCCGCCCGTTGAAAATCCGCCTATTTCTGATGGCGAGGGTGGCAACAATACCCCCGACGACGGGAAAGAGGACAAGCTCACCTTCGTAGCTCCCACTGTTGGCGAGGTAGTTAAGTCACACAGTCTTTCGGTGCCTGTTTTTTCACTCACTCTAGGTGAGTGGCGCGTGCATACCGGAATAGACATCTCCTGCGAGGACGGTGCCTCGGTTTACGCATCAGAGGACGGCAAGATATCCGGCATTTACTCCGACCCTATGCTTGGTTACACAGTAGAAATCACGCATAACGACGACGTCAAAACAAGGTATTCTAACCTTAACCCCGACCTTGCGGAATCTATTAAGGTGGGCGATACGGTTAAATCCGGTGACAAAATCGGTACTGTAGGAGATTCCTCAATTTCCGAGCTTGCCGAGGAGCCGCACCTGCACTTTGAGGTTGTAGTTAAGGACGTTAAGGTAAATCCGCTTGACTATATCTCAGAAGAATCAAAGAAATCCTCTCTCGGTATCGAGGACGAATAAGCCAAAAGGGACGCAATGCTTGGTCTACCTACCGTAAAGTAGTTTTATAGCAAAACGCAAAAGGGGGCGAGATTTTCTCGTCCCTTTTTGCACATGACCTTGCCCAGCGGGGTATAGTGTGTTATACCGTATTTTGTTGTCGGGTGGTAATAAATTGTTTTTAAGTTTAGAGTTATGAGGTTCGCTTTGCTCACCGTTATGAATTTACTACGCAAATGTTATGATATGATTGCCCATCTAAACTAAAACTTGGCAAAGCCAATCATAACGATACGCAGTATCTCATCACTCTACACTTGCCCATAAGGGCAATCATAGCTCGGCGACCTGCTTTATCCCAGGTCGCCGTTGTGCGTCCCTTTATTAAGTAGTGAAATAAATTGTGCGTTTTCTCTTGCTTTTTTGACACCTGTATGGTAAAATAGTAAAAAATCTTTTTTAAGGACGAAAAAATGAAAAAGCATAATATTGCTATACTTGGCTTTGGCGTTGTTGGCGGCGGTGTTGCTGACCTTGTTACCAAAAACGCTCCTGAGCTTTCTAAATATCTTGGATGCGAGGTTGAAATCAAGCATATTCTTGACCTGCGCGATTTTCCCGATTCTCCCTTTTCCTCGCTTATAACGCACAGCTATGACGATATAGTAAACGACCCCGAGGTTGATACTGTTATAGAGGTTATGGGCGGCAGCCACCCTGCTTACGAATATACGGTAGCCGCACTTAAGGCTAAGAAAAACGTTATCACCTCAAACAAAGAGGTTGTGGCAAGCTTTGGCGACGAGTTTGCGAAGCTTGCGCGCGATAATGGCGTTTCCTACAGATTTGAGGCGGCGGTAGGCGGCGGTATACCCGTGATTGCACCGCTTTTAAGCTCGGTAAGGCAAAACAAGATGGTTGAGGTCAGAGGAATACTCAACGGCACTACGAACTACATTCTTACAAAAATGTTCACCTATGGTGATACGTTTGAGAATGCCCTTGCCGATGCTCAGGCACGCGGTTATGCAGAGAGAAACCCCGATGCGGACATACTCGGCACAGATGCCGCAAGAAAGATAACTATACTTACGGCTCTTGCCTTTGACAAGCTTTTGAACGTTAGCGAGGTGCCCTGCGAGGGAATTACAGGCATACGCAAGAGTGACGTAATAGCCGCTGAGAAGATAGGTCACAAAATAAAGCTGCTAGGCAGATGCATCTACAGGCCCGAGGGCACGCCCTACGTAATGGTAGCCCCCTTCTTACTCCCTGCCGACTCTCCCTTATCCGGAGTAAACGGTGTATATAATGCCGTTGAGATAGTCGCAGAGCCGCTTGGCAACGTTATGTTTTACGGTCAGGGCGCAGGCGCGGGTGCGACGGCATCGGCAGTTGTCGGCGACCTTATACCGATAGTTGCATACGGCGGATACTCCCCGATAGTACCCGGCTTTAACCGCACAGAGGACTCTGCCAAGGACTATTTTGCAGGCTTTAAATCTAAGAGCTATATTGCAACCGAGGCGGGTGCTGAGGCAAAGGTCAAGGAAATATTCGGCGACGTTACCTTTATTGAGGGCACGGGTGAGTGCGCATTTATAACCGAGGAGCTCTGCGAGGGCGTAATGCTTGAAAAAATCGCTAGTCTTCCCACTCCCCCTCTTTCACGCATACGTTTTCTCTGATTCGCTTTAAATTTGAATTTAGAAGACCACCTCTTTCCGACAGGAGCTTAATCCTGTCGGACTTTTTTATAATCACCGACAACGTAAGTACGGCAAGCACAAGCATACAGAGGTCAGTGAAAGCAACCAATATCCCGATGTCAACAACCGAGCCTACAAATACCGATAAAACGTACAGAAAAAGAAAAATCAATTTTGCCCGAGCGCCAAAGAGAAATAAAAAAGAGGACTCACCGTAATAATACCAGCAAATAACGGTTGCATAAGCAAAAAGCAAAACACAGACGAAAAGGACTATACCAAAGCCGCGGCCAAGCGTAGAATTAACTGCACATAAAATCAGCGACATACCGCTATTAAACTTAGAAACATCGGGCACTGAAAGTAAAACCGAATAGGCGGTAAGCATACATATTATACCCGTATCGAATATTACCTCAGCTATCCCCATAAGACCTGCAGAGGCAGGGTTTAAAATACCGCTTCTGCTATGCGCCATGCTAGAGGTACCCGAGCCTGCCTCGTTTGACAGTATGCCGCGTGAATACCCCTCACGAAGTCCGCGAGAGAAAAGAAAAGAAAACACACCGCCTACTGCCCCCTCAGGTCTTACTGCATCCTTGATTATTTCTGCGGTGAGCGCCCCTATGTGCTCGATAGAGCCGATTATAATGCTGCACGTTATAATTATGTAAACTATTGTTGACAGAGGTATGGCAATCAGCGTAATTTTCTCAATTATTTTAACACCGCGAACTATTGATACAAAGGTT
This sequence comes from Eubacteriales bacterium, assembly GCA_045661245.1. Lineage (GTDB taxonomy): Bacteria > Bacillota > Clostridia > Oscillospirales > CAG-272 > UBA1740. The sequence goes on from JAZRFH010000032.1 coordinate 7,876, forward strand.
ATAAGTGCCAAAATAATACCCACGAGATACGGGGGCGTGTTAAATAATTCACCTACAGTTTCGGCAACAGTGCCGGTTTGAAGAGCTGAGCCCATAACAAGCGAGGTTACAACGCAAACAAACGCATAAATACACGCAAGATACCGCCCGTATCGCTTAAAGGTTACGTAAAGAGTGTGGCACATACCGCCGCACGCACCAATACCGGAAAATGATAGATTATCGTGAGATAGGACTACCTCGGAATACTTTAGGACACACGCAAATATACAGGAAACAAATAGCCAGAATACACTTCCCTTACCACCTATAATTATACCAAGGCATACACCGAAAACGTTGCCGACGCCGAGAGTGCCTGCGAGTGCCAGAGTTAAGGCAGTAAGCTGTTTTTTGCCCCTGAGTGCCATTATAAGCTTTTTAGTTGTTCTTACAGGGTGCAGTATAAAAAACGCACGCAGCTTTATAAGCATATATGCCCCGGCGAGTGTTAGTATTAAAGCAAGCGGATTAAAAGACATATAAAAAACCCCCGCATAATTCTATGCGGGGTACGCTTGTACTTATTACGACACAAAATAGTATATAGCAAAGCCAATTGCGGCGATTATTACACCAATACAAGCCCAGTTGATAATTCTATCCCATTTTTTGAGGGTAGCCGCGTCCCTTTTGTCGAGTTCCCTATCCTCTTCGCTTTCCTCAAGCTCCTCGGGAATGTCGGTAAGGCAGTCATTTTCCTCACTCTCGTCAAGCGAGAAATCGTAGGTGCCGTCCTTTATCGCGTTTGCCCTTTTAACTGCGCCGTCAAAAATCTCCTGTATAGCGCCGAGCGTGCGCGGGTCGTCTATATTTGCTACGTCAATTTTGCCCGTGAGATTATCCATAGCCTCCCTAATTTCGGAAACGTCCTTGCTAAGCGTTAATTTGTTAAGCTCACGCGAGCATTCGGGGCACAAAATCTTAGGCGTGCCGTAAGCACCCATTGTGAGTATTTCAGCGCTCTCGGCTTCTGTTGCCGATAGGCATAATGCACAGTTTTTTAAGCTCATTTTATTTTCCCTCTCCGCGCAGGGCACGCCTTACCTCGTCAAGATACTCACGCCTGAGGTCTGCCTGCTCACGCTTTTCGTCCTCTGTAAGCTCGCGCACCTTTGACAGCCTGCCAAGCTCGTTTATTCTGTCTACCTTTATCTTTTCCATTATTTCACCTTTTCAAAATAGAATATTTAAAAGTCAATCTTTTTTCTCTGTAATTATATCTCGGATTTTTTCTATAGTTTCGGGCTTAACACCGCAGCTTATGAGATAGGCCTCAACGCTTTCATTTAAGCTCTTGCCGATAAAGCTCTACACTTTTTATTATAACATACTATTGACCTTAAATCAAGAAATTTGCATCCTTTTGCGTGGCTTTACCTCCTTTGAAAGGAGCATTTCTCTATTCTCTGTGTAATACTATATGAGTTTACGGTTTATTTAAAAACTCGTCCTGCTGAGTTGAAAGTATATTGTAAATATCCTCAAACGTTTTTGTTTCGTTTTTAACCTCACCGCTGCCGTTGATGTCACCCATAGACTCAATTTTCAGTCTTTCATATTCAACACCGACGTAAACGTCGCACATTTTCCAAAATTTTTCTACTGCCAGCTTTATGCCGGCCTTATCAAGATTATCCGAAAGACAAAGCTCCACTATTGAGTTAGCGCAGTCGATAAGCTCTACGTCGTGTACGTATTCGTATTGCAACAAGGAATTAAATTTGTCTGTATAGCGGATTAACTCGGCTTTCGTATCGTCACCGCCTATTCCGTAGAATATATGCTTGGCACAGCTGATAAGCCCCGAGGAATACTCACGCATCAAATCAATTCTTTCACTGCGCTTTGCAGCCATTACTGTAGCCTTTTGCTGTGACCTCTGTAATGCTCTTGTAGTAAACAAGGTTATAGTTGAAATAACGGTTGCTCCTATTACACCGATAATGTTTATAATATCAAGAAATTCTCCCATTGTCCCTCTCCTTTTTATAGATACCTATATTATACCACATTCAGATATTTTTTCAAGAAAAACCTTTTTCTTTACTTATTCTATTATTTGTGATATAATTTTCTTGACTGTTATGAAAGGTTTTGGGATATACCAATGAAAACTGCAAGAGAATTTTGCGAGCTTTTAGAATTCGAAGACGAGATAACCGAGGATATTGCGGGCTTAGAGAAAAAGGTTGCCGTAAGCCTAGGCGATAAAATATTGATTTTAGCAAAAAGCGCCTTAAAGGACGGTACAACCGACGGCGAATTTCAGGAGCTTTTAAAAGCTTGCGAAAATTACGGCAAAGAAATAGACGAGCACCCTTTCAGAATGCAGCTTGTGTTTAGTTACTATTGCTTTGCGCTCTTAGAGGAAAAATACGAAAACGCGGGTATAAGTAAAGCAATCTACAATGACACCGTTCAAGATTTTAAATTCAGAGTTTACGAATGCCGTGAGGTTTATCACTTCAACGGTATTTTCGTGGCGTGGTGGTACTTGATTTTCTGTAATCTGGCTCTGCATAAAATAGACGAGCTTGAGTTTGAGAAAACGGTTGCCGATTTTGACTATAATAAAAAGGGCGTCACCGTAAGAAAGGGCGACGCAATAACCGCGATACATATCCCGCCTAAATTTAAAATGAACAGAGAAACCGTAACAAAGGCAATAAAAGCGAGCTATGACTATTACGGCTTTAGCGGCAGAGTGGCCTACCAATGCGATTCGTGGCTTCTGTATCCGGATTTTGAAGACATATTCGTAGCAGGCGGTAACATTATGCAATTCAGAAGCTTTTTTGACCTTATCAGGTCCAAAGACAACGACACCTTTGAAGACTGCTGGAGAGTATTCAAGGTAGGCCAAATTGAAAGTCTTGACATACTGCCAACCGACACACGCCTGCAAAGGAATATGTTAAACCACCTAAAGCACGGCGGCAAAACAGGCGAAGGATTTGGAGTTTTGGTATTTGACGGAGAGAAGATTGTTTAAGTGACATCTCATTCCTTTTCTTTTGTGAATTGGCGATAAAAAAGATATTTTCCGTTGTTTTGGTATGGACTTGAACTCACGCGTCCCAATCACGCCAATGGCGTGTATATAATCAATTCCGCAGGAATTGTATATCATCAACGGTTTGCCGTTGCATATCATCATTGCGAAAGATGATGCAGTCTGCGGCTGATGATATACACCTTCGGTGATGAGATACACGCTAAAGCGTGATGATATGCCATTGCTTTCGCAATGGATAAAAAAATCGGCAAGCCGAAACTTGCCGATTTTTGGGCAGGGGCAGAAGGACTTGATTCTCGCGCGAACTGCGCGCTCGGTCTTCCGCGGGGCGAACTCGTCATTTAGAAGAGTTCGCTAACTCCGCTCCCCTTCAACTCCTTCGCCCACGCATAAAAAAAGAAACGATGCACTTTGTGCGCCGTTTCTTTTTTTGGCAGGGGCAGAAGGACTTGAACCCACGACCCATGGTTTTGGAGACCAGTACTCTACCAACTGAGCTATACCCCTACGAACAAAGGTATTATACTAAATTTACGTCCATTTGTCAAGATGTTTTGACAAAATGATTATTTTTTCTTTATACTCTCACGGTTTAGCATAAAATCTACTTGCAAACGTTGTGAAAATATGATAAGATATAAACACAACAACGTATATTTTTTGGAGTTACATATGAGAATTGCACTTATCGCGCACGATAAAAAGAAAAACGAAATAATCGAGCTTGCTAAAATATACAAAGACGTACTTTCCGGACATGAGCTTTATGCTACGGGCACGACGGGAACGCTTATAATGGGCGAAACCGGACTTTCTATCCACAGAATGAAAAGCGGACCTCTTGGCGGTGACCAGCAAATCGGCGCTATGCTTGCAGACGGCTTGCTTGATTTGATTATATTTTTACGCGACCCTCTTACCGCACAGCCACACGAGCCTGACGTATCAGCACTTTTGCGTCTTGGCGACGTGCAGAAAATACCGCTTGCTACAAATAAAGAGAGCGCAACCGTAATGCTAGAGGCTATGAAATCGGGTATATATTTTAAATAAAACCAAAAAATACAGCGAATAGTGATTATATAAAATATTTTTATAGAAATTGGAAAATAAATTTCAAAAACCTATTGACAAAGGATTATTATTGTTGTATAATACTATCGTTCGCGCGGGAGTGGCGGAATCGGCAGACGCGCACGTTTGAGGGGCGTGTGTTTCCAACGTACGGGTTCAAGTCCCGTCTCCCGCACCAATAAGAAACTCGGATTTATTCCGAGTTTTTTTTACATTAGTGAAGACGGGACGGTTTTTGGCTTTCGCCTCAAGCTTCAAGATAAAACGCTTATTAATTGTTTTATTAACCTTTGAGGTACAACTGACAATTGCGTGAGAAACGTGTTAAAATATAGGTGTAGATTTACATAAAGAGGATTATATGCTAAACGAAAAGATACAGCGAGATTTTTTGGCTATACTTGACGAGGAGCTTGTGCCTGCGATGGGTTGTACAGAACCGATTGCGCTTGCGTATGCCGCGGCGCGCGGTAGGGCGGTGCTTGACGGTGCTCTTGTACGGATAGTTGCAAAATGCAGCGGAAACATAATTAAAAACGTGCGCTGTGTGCGTATACCAAGCTCGGGCGGAATGACAGGCATTGAGGCGGCGTGCGCGATTGGAGCAATAGCGGGCGACAGTACGAAGAATATGGAAGTATTGGAGTCTGTTACTGCTGCGGAGCTTAATTCTGTTACCGAATTTCTCGCACGCGGTTTATGTACTGTTGAGTTTCTTGAGTCCCCTATTTCCCTACATTTTATTATTGAGCTATACAGCGATTGTGACAAGGTTGTAGTTGAGGTAAAGCACGACCACACGGGTATTGTGAGTATTACTAAGGGCGGAAGAACGGTTTTCCAAGCTGACGAGGTAAAGAAAGCAAAGGAAGCGGCATACCGTGGCGACCTTTCACTTAAAAATATTATAGATTTTGCAAACGAGGTGCCGCTTGACCTTATAGCACCGCATGCTAAACGGCAAATTGCCTGCAATATGGCTATAGCCGAGCGCGGTATGCTTGGCGGCTACGGCGTTGGTATTGGTAGCACTATACTTTCTATTTATCCCGACAATATCTTTACAAAAATGCGCGCATACACTGCCGCGGCAAGCGAGGCAAGAATGGATGGGTGCGATATGCCCGTTATTATCACCTCGGGCAGTGGGAACCAGGGTATCACGTCGACCGTACCTGTTATCGTTTACGCGAGCGAGGCAGGTATTGCTACAGAGAGAACCTATCGGGCGCTTATTTTCTCTGCACTGCTTACGGTATACCAAAAAGAGTACATTGGAAAGCTCTCTGCATTTTGCGGTGCGGTTTCTGCCGCTTGCTCTGCCGGTGCGGCTATCACCTATATGCTTGGCGGCACGGCTATGCAAATCAGCGACACGATAAGCAACACGCTTGCAAACACACCCGGTATAATCTGTGACGGTGCAAAGGCCTCGTGCGCGGCTAAAATTTCTTCTGCCCTTGACGGAGCAATAATTGCGCACTCACTTGCCATGAGTGGTCTTGCCTATGAATCAAACACAGGCATACTACAGAGCGACACGGGCGATACAATAAGCACCGTAGGCCATATAGGCAGAGTTGGTATGCAACCCACAGACGAGGAAATAGTTAAGCTTATGATTAAATAAAGAAAAGGTAGAGGTACAAAACGCCTCTACCTTATTTTTATATTAGCTATTCCCTTTATTACTCGTAAAGGGGATATTTTTTGCAAAGTGCCGCTACTCTTTGGCGCACACTGTCAGCATTCTTATCAAAATCAGAGAGTGTAAGCGCGATAAGCTCTGCTACCTCAACCATATCCTCACGTACAAAGCCGCGGGTTGTAACAGCGGCCGCGCCAAGACGGATACCGCTGGTAACAAAGGGCTTCTGCTTATCGTAGGGGATTGCATTCTTGTTACAGGTAATACCTACCTCGTCAAGCAGATGCTCAGCCTCTTTACCCGTATCAACGCGCATACCGGTGAGGTCAACGAGCATAAGGTGGTTATCGGTGCCGCCGGATACAAGACGGAAGCCGTGCTTTACAAGCTCGTTTGCAAGAGTAGCGGAGTTCTCGATTACCTTAGCTGCGTATTCCTTGAATTCGGGCTTAAGCGCCTCACCAAAGCATACTGCCTTTGCGGCAATCGTATGCATAAGAGGGCCGCCCTGCGTACCGGGGAATATTGCCTTATTTATAAGCTTAGCAATCTCCTCGTCATTCGAAAGAATAAGACCGCCGCGAGGACCGCGAAGCGTCTTATGAGTTGTTGTTGTGGTTACGTCTGCATAGGGCACGGGCGAGGGGTGAAGACCTGCGGCAACAAGACCTGCGATATGTGCCATATCTACCATAAGATATGCGCCAACCTCTTTTGCAATCTCGGAGAACTTCTTAAAATCTATAATTCTCGGATAAGCAGATGCGCCTGCAAGTATTAGCTTAGGCTTACATTCAAGGGCCAGGCGGCGTATCTCGTCGTAATCGATAGTTTCAGTATCCTCGCTAACACCGTAGGGCACGATATTCCAATACTTACCCGACATATTAACGGGTGAGCCGTGGCTTAAGTGACCGCCGTGAGCAAGGTTCATAGAGAGGACTGTATCACCGGGGGTAAGGAGCGCGTAGAAAACGGCCATATTTGCCTGAGCGCCCGAATGAGGCTGAACGTTTGCATAGTTAGCGCCAAAGAGCTTTTTTGCCCTCTCGATAGCTATATTCTCTACAACGTCAACGTACTCACAACCGCCGTAATAACGCTTTGCAGGATAACCCTCTGCGTATTTATTTGTAAGAATGGTGCTGTTAGCCTCCATAACCGTCTGTGAAACGAAGTTCTCAGATGCGATAAGCTCAATCTTATTTCTCTGCCTATCCCTCTCAAGTGAAACCGCAGAATAAAGCTCCGGGTCAAGTGCACGCAAAAGCTCGTAATCCTTCATAAACGTCCTCCAAAAAACAAAATATAGATATATTATACTTATAAAATGCCGTTTTGTCAATGTATCAATTCATTTTTCGACATAGTTATCAAATAAATAGGGCTACGGAGCAAGTTTTCCGTAACCCTTATCCAAATCAGTCAAAATTTACGACGACAAGAGGCTGTCCTCTCGTCCACATTCTGCCTTGACCTGACTTATTTACCTTTGCCACAGCACAAGCTCCTTTTTTTGCTTTGGTATAAGATTTGCGCGCCACAGTTGTCAAAACTATACGCAAAAAGCGCGAAAACGCACGCGTATTGGCCGATTTTACAAATGGCAAAAACTCTCTTATTTCGTCTTGATTTATTTCTTAAAATATTGTATAATAAAACCGTAAAAAGCGAGGTATTTTATGAAAAAAATCACTGTTGCCGTGTGTATTGACGACGAGGGCGGAATGATGTTTAACGGCAGACGCCAAAGCCGCGACAGAGTGCTGATACGCGATTTTGTAAGCTCGGCAATCGGCAAAATACACGTACACCCTTATTCGGAAAAGCAGTTTTCGGATTTTGAAAACGTTACAGCATCTATAGACCCTATTGCGGCCGCGAATGACGGCGAGTACGTTTTTATAGAGAATCTATCGATAAAGGACCGACTTAACGAAATAGAGCGAATCATTATTTACAAATGGAACAGGCTTTACCCTGCCGATACCTATTTTGACGTTGACCCGGAGGCTTGCGGCTTTAAGCTTAAGAGCCTATCTGAATTTGAGGGCTCGTCACACGAGAAGATAACGAAAGGAATATATGAAAAATGAAAAACAAACGTATAACACTGCTTTTAACCGTATTGGTATTGTCATTTACCCTTATCCTTTCGGGCTGTGAATACCTGTTTCCCGACTCGGACAAACCGATTACCCAAGTACCCGAAAACGTAGTAATCGGCGGTGAGAAAATACCTGCTTATTCCTCTGACCCAATTTACGTAGTAAACAGAAACACACCGTTTTTCACAGCGAACGAGATTACTACAGACGCATTCTACAGATACACAGACCTTGACACTCTTGGCAGAGCGGGCGTTGCGTTTGGCTGTATAGGTCCCGAAACCTTGCCCGACGACGAGCGCGAAGATATAAACCACATATACCCCTCGGGCTGGAAATACAACGGAAAATCAAACAACAACCAGTACGATGCTTCAACAGGCGTTAATCAGTACATATACAACCGGGCGCATTTACTTGCAAATCAGCTGGTAAGCGACGACGTTGACGAGCGCAACTTCTTCACAGGAACGTGTGACATGAACCAAAAGCACATGGTGCGCTTCGAAAATCAGGTTGCCGACTACGTAAAAGAGGACGGCGGCCACGTAATGTACCGCGTTACACCCTACTTTGAGGGAAATAATCTTATTTGCTCGGGTGTTCTTATGGAGGGCTACTCCGTAGAGGACGAGGGTGACTCGATACTCTTTTGCGTATTCATATATAACGTACAGCCTAACATATACATTAACTATCTGACAGGCGAGAATTGCCTTATGGAAGACGCAGAGGCTAACGACGGCTGTAAGCATACTAAAACAGAGATAAGAGCTGATAAGAGCGCTACCTGCACAAGCGACGGATATACGGGCGACACTTGGTGCACTGAATGCAGCACAAAGATACAGACGGGAGCGCTTATTCAAAAAAGCAAGCACACGTTTGACAGCTGGGTGACTGTATCGGGCACTCAAGCCGAAAAGCGTACCTGTGCTGCCTGCGGTGCATTTGAAACGAGAAGTATTACTACAGGCGGCACCGCGGCACCCGAGGGGCAAGGCTATACAGTAATTTTATCGCCCGCCGCACACTCTGCCTACAAGCTGATGGGTGAAAAGGAAATAACCCGATTTTTTAACGGCGGCATCACAACAAGCGGAAATAGCAAGGGGCTTAATACCACAACCGAAATAAACGAGGCTGCCGATATATACTTTGAATCTGCAGGTAATGACGGCTCATATTACATATACTTTTACAGGGACGGTGGTCTAAAATATCTTACCGCAAACGGCACGTCTACGACCTCGCTTGTTTTTACCGATACCAAAGAAACCGTGTGGACTGTTGACTCCTCGGGCTTTATTACAAGTGGCGGCAGGACTCTCGGCTGCTTTTCGGGTGAATATTTCAGATATTACTCCAAGGTCAGCGAAACGGGAGAATACAGACCCTTAAAGATTATAAGCACAGACTAAAACAAAAAAGGCTTATTACATAAGTGCAATGTATAACGCACTATGGATAAGCCTTATTTTTTATTGAATGCCGCGTATACAGCGATTAGTACCTGTGACGGCAGGTAAAACACCCACGCGAGATTTATTTTTGTATTTGCAAGTAAGTAGAAAAAACTGCCCTCACTTGCACCGATATATGAGTTTACAAGATTATCTATGCCTATTGAAAGGTCGCACAGCGCAAAGAGAAACAACGCTATGGCAAATAGAGGCCGCTTATAAATCAAAGCGATTATAAGGTTTGACACAAGCTGTGCGTAATAAACCATACTGATAAGCGAGAGCGCATCTATACCCTCACCGAGAACTATGTGCGTAATAATCAAAGCTACGAGCGACAAGGCGACTCTTATTATCAAGGACACGTATTTTTTAGCCGCGCTCCCGTCAAGAGTATATAGATATACGCCGTAGGCAAGCTGAGCGAATATAAAGACCGATACGCCAGCAATTGCCTGCTCGGGCACGAGAACGACCAAAAAGAAATCCGCGATAAGTGTAAATAAAAGCCCCAGCCTTATGAGCCATATATTCTTTGGCCGAGAAGCGAGCTTGAAGAAAGAAAAGGCGAAAACCAGTATAATAGACAAATAAGCTACTTTGCCAAAATCGGAGTATGGCACCAGTTGAATCATAAATGCAAGCACCAGCTCTGAAATAATAAATAGCGATACTAGGGCAGCGCCAAGCCAAGAAATCGGTGATTTAACGGATTTTTGCATAATACCTCAACGTTTTTAAAGGGAACTGAGTTTTATACGTTCCCTTATTGTTTTATCTGCAAAGAACGCCTATCATAGGTGTATTACCGTCAATATACGGCGGCAAAACGCCTTTATTATAATAAATGAAGGGTTCGTAGCAATATGCATACAGTGATGTAACAAATTATTGAACAGCACGTTACTCTCACCAACGTTCGAAATGTATGCCGAGAGCGAGTACTCGCCAAAAATATCAACATCTTTGCCCTCAGTAACAATCTTCTTTGCATACATCTGCATGGGTCTACCCTGCATTCAATATACGAAAGCCCATCGACCTTACCGTC
>JAZRFH010000033.1:0-15098 GCA_045661245.1 Eubacteriales bacterium
TCTTTCAAAGTGTTTTAACGAGATCTTTCGCACTTTTCAGTGCTCAAAGTTCGTGTTGTTCAATTTTCAATGATCAATTTGCATAGCCTCTCTTTAGGCCAGCTCGTCTATTATACTACATCAACCCTCAATTGTCAATACCTTTTTTAAAGTTTTTTGGATTTTTTTACTGTATATTATAGCGTTAAATTATTACAATATTCAATATAAATATACTTACGGCTATTTGACACAAATTTCCTATAATAAAGAAGTCGCAACCAGACAAAATAATATCAGAGCCGAGGGAAAGCGCTCCTTAACAACGAGGGAGAGCTACAAACTCTCCGCTCGATAATATAGATTGAAATAAACAGGAGATTAAATCGAATGGCAAAGAACAATCAGGCTAAAGCAGCTCTTGAAAAGGTAAAGATGGAGGCTGCTAACGAGGTTGGCGTTACTCTTAAGCAGGGCGACAACGGTGACATCACCGCTCGTCAGGCTGGTAGCATCGGCGGTCAGATGGTTAAGAAGATGGTAGAGTCTTACGAGAATTCTCTCAAGGCTAACGGCTAATCCTAACAAAAGAGGCTGTCGTGCATTAGTGCGGCGGCCTTTACATATAGCTTATTTACTTATAATCTTCCTATTTATTTATAATCTTCTCAAAAGATAGCAGAGTGCTACAAAAACTATCGTGGGCTAATTATTACTCTAAACATAAAGTGTGGCTGCCGTGCATTAGTGCGGCAGCCATTTAATATTTAAAACAGAACTAAGTAGATAAATGCCGAGCATACGGCTGCAAAGCAACCGCTGAGGATATTTACACAGTCATTATCAACAAAGGATAGACCCGAGTGATGCACTGTCGGCAGGGAGCAATGCTGCGATTTCTCGGTTATTTTACCGCACGAGGTGCACTTGAATTTTGCTTGCACGAGTGAGCCGAGCAGGCTATCAAAAACTCCGCCAAGAAAGCCCGAGAGTGATATTATAAGCACCTCTGTAATATTTACGACGCCGAAGAAATAGGCAATCATACCCATAAGATATGCAGCAACAAGACTTGATAAGGTACCTATCAGTGACATACCGCCGCTTATACCGCCCTCGCACTTTCTAAGCCTAAAAACGTCATAAGTCTTGTGAGAAACGATGCCAATGCCCGAAGAAACAGTATCTGCCAAGGCCTCGGCTAGGGATGCAGAAAAGGCAATAATGAAAACCTGTTTAGAAGAGATTAAATACAGTACTGCACACATTGCGGCAATCATACCGTTAGCAATCACTTGCATATAATCGCGGCAGTCACCCTTCTCTGCCTCGTCTGTTCTGCCAATGTTTTTTATGCGTTTTTTGAATTTATCAACCAAAACCGCTAAAACAAGAAAGGCAGCAAGCAAGACAAAGCCAAAGTTGCCGAGTGCTAAAGAGATAAGCAGGTCAAATGCTAGAGCAAGCAATACACCGCCCCTTGTAAGCACCTTTTTCTTAAGCGAAAGACCAATGAACCAGGGCGTACAAAGTATCGGTACAATGTAAAACGTTATGGCACTGTAATGGATAAAACCGTAGGTAAGAGCCGTAACTCCCCACGTAATGGTTATATTGTCAAGGCCCTTGCCTGTTACTAATTCAAGGCTTACAGAGAAGAATGCAATAAGGAGCATTTGCCAGACGGCAAGACCCATATCAAATATAGCTTCCATCACCAGTACAGAACCGAGGGAAAATACTGCGTTAGCGAGTGTGCCGAACAAGGATTTGCTCGCATATATTTTGGGATTGTATTTTTTAACAAGCTGACCGATAACACCTGCAAACCCGTCACCTATTGACGTGCAGAATATACCTACACCGAAGGGCACCATCACATCGGGCACAAAGCAAGCCACGATTGCAACACCCGTCATTGCAACTGCATAGTAAACCGTACCGGGTGCATTATCATTATCCGAAGATATCATTGGCATCAGCTTAAACCTATACGCCACCGTTAAAAGTACAAGAAAGAATAGGCAAACGGCCAAAAAATTGAGCCCGGCACCAAAGAAATGATAAAGAATTACCCACTCAAAGCCTACAAGTATATGTACAACCTTGCGCGTTATTTTCTTGGGCACGCCGCATTTATATATAATTAATGAAAGCAAAAGGCACACTGATGCATATCCGATGCCCGAAAGATATCCGTATAAAATATTCATTTTACTTTCCCCAACTAAAATTAATTATATTATAAACTAAGATACAGTATTTGTCAACAAAAAGAAAAGAGGGCGCTCCGCAATATCGAGTGCACCTCATTTTACTTAAATTTCGTCTGATTCCTGCGACTTGTACTGATTATCGTCCTCGTCAGCCTCAAGAGAAGTTTCTTTACCGGGAATTACAATACCGTGCTTCATTGAGTGAAGATTTTCTTCAATCTTCTTATTGATAATTCTCTGTTTTTCAGCACTTACAAGTGCGAGGTCTGCAAGTATTTCTTCACTAACCGTACCGTCTGCTAATGTAAGATACTTTTCAAATGAATCGGGGTATACAAAGCTTTTCTCTGCCCCATCAAATCTGATATTCATATACTTGCCGTTAGTGGAAACAACAGTACCTGTGCCGAACACCTTATGCTTAACCTGTAAATTATCTAAAACCATATAAACCTCCGTAAACAATTATTAACATTGTACCAAAAAATATGGCTGTATATGCGCTGAGCGTGGGTAATTATAACAGATATTTATGTCTAAAGTATGAATAAAGCTAACTTTTTTTATTTTTTTCTAAAAACATTTGCAAAACACTCTAAAACCGCACACACATTTATGTATAATATGGTACAAATGCAAAAAAGTTGAAAAACACCCCTAGCGAACTAAGGGTGTTAGGATATTTAAAATGGATTAAAGCTCTATCATTGACTCGTCCCAGATATCAGGTGCTTCAAATCCGAGCATATTTACCGTCGTAGCGGCTACTGAGGATAGACCGAAATCTTCCCTGCCGAGCTTAACTGAATACTTATCTGCGGTAAAGTTATCATAAACGATAAAGGGCACGGGATTAAGAGTATGGCTTGTTTTAGCCTTAAACGAGCCGTCTTTAGATGCCTTGGGCGCGCCCGTCTTTTTATCAATCTCGTACATTTCGTCAGCATTACCGTGGTCAGCAGTTATAAGCGCTGCTCCGTGGAGCTCGTCTACAACCTTAAGAATTCTGGCAAGCTGAAGGTCAAGAGCTTCCATTGAGCACTCGGTAGCAAGGAATGAGCCTGTGTGGCCGACCATATCACCGTTGGGGAAATTTACTCTAAGATACTTATATTTACCCGAGCGCAAGCACTCAATAAGCTTATCTGTGATTTCAGCACATTTCATCCACGGGCGCTCCTCAAAAGGAACTACGTCCGACGGAATTTCAATATAATCCTCAAGCTCCTCGGAGAATTTGCCCGATTTATTTCCGTTCCAGAAATAGGTAACGTGACCGAATTTCTGCGTTTCGGATATTGCAAGCTCACTAATCCCCGCAGAAACAAGATATTCTGTCATTGTATTGGTAATCTCGGGGGGATTTACAAGGAATTTTGAAGGAATATGAAGGTCACCGTCATACTCAAGCATACCTGCGTAAAGCACGTCAGGCACTCTCTTTCTGTCAAACTTATCAAAATCGTCACCCGATTCGAAGGCTTTAGAAATTTCGATAGACCTGTCACCACGGAAATTGAAGAAAACAACACTATCACCGTCGTTAACGGTACCAACAGGCTTACCGTCCTTAGCTACAACGAAGGCAGGTAAATCCTGGTCTATTACGTGGAGCTCGTTTCTGTACGTAGAAATAGCCTGTTCTGCAGATGCAAACTGTCTTCCCTCTCCGAGCACGTGAGTTTTCCAGCCTGCCTCAACCATAGCCCAGTTAGCCTCGTATCTATCCATAGTTATCTGCATTCTGCCGCCGCCCGAGGCAATTGCACTGTCAAAGCCGTCGGTATTGAGAGAAGAAAGAAATTCCTCAAACGGTAAAACGTAATCAAGCGCACTTGTTTCTCCAACGTCGCGGCCGTCAAGCAGAATATGAACTCTTACCTTTTTTACACCCGAGGCCTTAGCGTTGATAATAAGCGCCTTTAAATGGTCGATATGCGAATGTACGTTACCGTCAGAGAAAAGGCCGAGAAAATGCATAACGGAGCCGCTTTGAGCAACGCGAGATACAAGCTTGCCCCATGTTTCTGACTCAAAAAGCTTACCAGTTTCAATAGACTGAGAAACCAACTTTGCGCCCTGCGCAAAAACCTGACCCGAGCCAAGTGCGTTATGACCAACCTCGGAGTTACCCATATCGTCGTCACTCGGTAAGCCTACTGCAGTGCCGTGTGCTCTTATAGCAAGCATGGGATAATCAGCCATAAGTCTGTCAAGAGTCGGAGTATGCGCCTTGGCGATAGCATTTGCGCCGTTATCCTTAGCAAGACCTACACCGTCCATAACAATGGTGAGAAGCGGACCCTTTACGCCCTCGAATTTTTTAGATTTAACAAGATGTGCCATAGTATATACCTTTCAATTAAAATCATTTAAATATCTGCATCTGCAAGGTAGAGGTGGCCGTTTTCGGTTATATATTTTTTCCTCTCCTGTAGTGCGTCGCCAAGCAATACCTCAAACATTCGCTCGGTTTCCATAGCATCAGCGGGGGTTACGGCAATAAGCCTACGCGTTTGTGGGCACATGGTAGTCTGCCACATCATTTGCGCTGAGTTCTCACCAAGACCCTTTGAGCGCTGAATAGTGTATTTCTTATCACCGAGCTTTGAAATAATTGCGTTTTTCTCTTGCTCGTTATATGCAAAATAGGTATCGTGCCCCGAGGTTATCTCAAAAAGCGGCGACTCTGCAATAAACACCTTACCTTTTTCAATCAGTGTAGGCAAAAGCTTGTAGAACATTGTAAGGAGCAGTGTTCTAATCTGGAAGCCGTCCTCGTCTGCATCGGTGCATATTATAATTTTGCTCCATTTTAACAAATTGTAGTCAAAGGTGGTAATTGAACCCGGCTTTTTCGACCCAACCTCAACTCCACAGCCTATAACCTTAAGCAAATCTACTATTATGTCACTTGCAAATATTTTATCGTAGCTGCTCTTCATACAGTTAAGAGTTTTGCCTCTGACGGGCATAATAGCCTGAAACTCTGCATTTCTGCCAAGCTTACAGCTCGTAGCCGCAGAATCACCCTCTACTATATACACCTCGCGCAGGTCGGGGTCCTTTGACGTACAGGAAATAAATTTCTCAACCCTGTTAGCTACGTCTATCGTACCCGTAAGCTTCTTCTTGATATCTACCTTATGCTTTTCGCTTTCCTCTCGCGAGCGCTTGTTTATAAGCACTTGGCTTACTATGGCGGCGGCGCTTGATGCGTTCTCGGTAAGGTAAATCTCAAGGTTTTGCTTAATATACTCGGTTAGTGCCTTTTGAATAAAAGCGTTTGTAATAGCTTTTTTCGTCTGGTTCTCGTAGGATGTTTGCGTAGATGCGGAATTTATGATAATCGCAAGGTTGTCCGATATATCGGTAAAAGAAATCTTAGGCTCGTTTTTATTGTACTTGTTCTGTGCCTTGATGTACTTATCTATAGCGTAAGTAAAGGCGTTCTTTACCGCCTTATCGGGTGCACCGCCGTACTCTAGGAATGACGAATTGTGATAATACTCTGTCATACCCGACTTTGCAAAGCAGAAGGTTATATCAGCTTTAACCTTGTAATCAGCCATATCCTCTCTGTCACGGCCCTTTGTTTCAAGCCGCCACAGCACGGGCTGTGTAATAGTAATGCCATCGGTAATTTCGGCAATATAATCGGCAACGCCGTTTTCATAGTAAAACTCGCTCTTTTCAAATTTACCCTTCGCGTTTTCTACCTCAAGAATAAACTTGATACCTGCATTAACAAAAGCCTGACGGCGCAGAGTTGCGGCAAGGAAATCTGTGGGAATATCAATCTCCTTGAAAACCTTAAGGTCAGGGCGCCATTTTATTATAGTACCGTGCCTTTTCTCACCCGGTTTAATCTCAGTAACACTGAGTGAACCCTTTGGCTCTCCTGCCTTGAAGTTCATTTCGGAGAGCATCTTATTACTGTAGGACTTTACCGACATATATTCACTTGAATACTGCGTTGCGGTAGCACCAAGTCCGTTTAAGCCCAGCGAGAACTCATAAGCTGAGTTACCGTTATTGTTCTCGTATTTACCACCCGCGTAAAGCTCGCAGAAAACAAGCTCCCAGTTCCAGCGCTTTTCCTTCTCGTTATATCCGAGAGGTACACCACGGCCAAAATCCTCAACCTCTATAGAAAGGTCAAGGTACTTTTTTACTATTATTTTGTCACCATAGCCCTCGCGCGCCTCGTCAACCGAGTTTGCAAGAATTTCAATAAAAGAGTGCTGGCAGCCGATAAGGTCGTCTGAGCCGAAAATAACTGCTGGTCTTTTTCTGACTCTTTCTGCGCCCTTAAGCGACTTTATGCTTTGCTCGTTATAATCCGCCTTCCTTACAGCCACGATAAAGAAGTCCTCCTTGGGTGTTACCTATATTTTACATTTTAGTATAACATACAAAATATTTTTTGTCAAGGAAAGACTCTATTGATTTTATCGAATGTTTATGATAAAATGTAGAAAAAGGAGATTGTTTTATGAAGCTGTTGATTTGTTCGGATATACACGGTGACCTTGAGTCTGCGCGTGCGGTTATTGATTTTTACGAAAGGGAGCGCTGTGACAGAATACTTATACTTGGCGATATACTGTACCACGGACCGAGAAACGACCTGCCGGGCGGCTATGCGCCAAAGGCTGTAATTGCGCTGCTTAACTCATACAAGGATAAAATTCTTGCAGTCAGAGGTAACTGTGACGCAGAAGTAGACCAGATGGTTCTTGATTTCCCGATTATGGCGGATTACGCCCTGCTTGAGCTTGACGGAATACGCGTCTTTGCAACTCACGGGCATAAATTCAACACCTCGTGCCCGCCGGCACTGCGTGAGGGCGACGTTCTCTTGCACGGTCATACACACGTTTATGCAAACATCGAGTTTGGAAGCCGCAACCTTTATCTCAACCCGGGCTCGGTATCCTTACCAAAGGAGAATAACCCCAAAACACTAATGATTTACGAGGACGGAATATTCACCTTATACGACCTTGACGGAAACACTATAATGATGGTAAATGCTTGAATACCAAATTTAATTTAAGGCAGATTTGCCATTTAGTCTCTGTTAGCACTTAGTTTAACAGGGGCTTTTTTAACGCATTTTTTCAAAAAGCATATATTGGCTTTAGTTAATTTCAAGCGAGGTAAAGAATATGAATTATGCTTTTTATAACGGCGAATATGCCCCAAGGGACGAGTTAAAAATCCCGCTTTTTGACCGCTCTATATTCTTTGGTGACGGAGTATACGACTGTATGATTGGCGGCAAAAGAGGTGTATATCAGCTTGACAAACATCTTGCTCGATTGCAAAAAAATGCAAAGCTGCTTTACCTTGATTTCGGGTATTCGTACAACCAACTGAATGACGTTATAAATACTTTGATACGGCTATCGCGGCTTGAGAGATATATCGTGTATATTCAGGTGTCAAGGTATGCTAAAGAAAGGCGGCACTATTGCATCGATTTTACGCGCTGTAATTTGCTTATAACAATAACCGAAGCACAGCTTGATTATGACGAAAGACCTATTTCACTGCTCTCTCTAGAAGACATACGATACAAAATGTGCAATATTAAAACATTGAATCTTTTGCCGTCTGTTTTGGCATCAAGGCATGCAGAAAGTGCAGGATATGACGAAGCAGTGCTGATACGTGACGGCATTGTTACAGAATGTGCCCACTCAAACATTTCAATAATCAAGAACGGCTCGCTTTACACCCACCCTCTGACACGTGATATACTGCCCGGGATAACGCGCGAAAACCTGCTTGGTGAGTGCCGTAAAATGAATATTCCCGTCTATGAAAGGTGCTTTGGATACGAAGAGTTAATTTGTGCTGACGAGATTATAGTTACGAGCACTACACACTTTGCAAGGAGGGTGGAAAAAATAGACAAAAACAGTATAAATTTCTGCAAAAATTCACCTTTTTATGAGCTATCACGTCATATGTACAGTGAGTTTATCGAATGCTGTTGTTAATTTACACAAAGATTGATAAAAAAATAACATACTTTTGCACTAAAATTTAGATTATATAATAATAGTATTGCTTTTTATAGTGTACTGTGTTATAATGTTTGCTGTAATGGTGGGCGTTTTGAAATGTCAATTTTATATAGGTTGTCAGATTATCAAAATCACAGCATTAACAACACAGGAGGATTAAAATATGCTCAAGAAACTTTCAACTGTTCCCTTTTCCGGAACTCCCGAGCAGGAAGCCCGCCTCAAGGCAGTTATTGAGGCAAACAAGCACGACAAGAGCCTTGTTATGGCAGTTATGCAGCAGGCTCAGAACATCTACGAGTACCTTCCTATCGAAGTACAGCAAATGATAGCTGAGGGTATGGACGTACCGCTTGAGAAGGTATACGGAATTGCAACCTTCTATGCACAATTCTCCCTTACCCCCAAGGGCGCGTGCCACATCTCTGTTTGCCTTGGTACCGCGTGCTACGTTAAGGGTGCCGGCGACATTTACAACCGTCTGCAGGAGATACTTGGCATCGGCGGTGACGAATGCACTCCCGACAAAAAGTTCTCGCTTACAGCATGCCGCTGTATCGGCGCGTGCGGTCTTGCCCCCGTACTTACGGTTAATGAGGAAGTTTACGGCCGTCTTGGCGTAGACGACGTTGACGGTATAATAGCAAAATATCAGGCTTAATTTTGATTTTTCGCGAATTTAAAGATACCAGGTGAATTATATGAAGATTAACAGTATTCAAGAGCTGCTTGAAGCACGCGTGCTATGCTGTGAAGAGAGCCTTGAGAATGAGGTTTACTCTGCTTGCGGCTGCGACCTTATGAGCGACGTTTTGGCATTTGTTAAGGACCAGGCTGTACTACTTACCGGTCTTGTAAATCCCCAGGTAATTCGCACGGCTGTTATGATGGATATGGTTTGTATCGTATTCGTTCGCTCAAAGATGCCTACGCCCGAAATGCTGGAGCTTGCCCGTGAGAGCGGTATTGTGGTTATGAGCACTGACAAGACGCTCTTTACATCGTGCGGCTTGCTTTACTCTAACGGCTTAAGTTGCCCCAAGAGGTGAGTGGATTATGGCTGAAGAATTGATTTTCCGCTTTGAAGTTGACGGTGAAGACTTTACAACGGCAGGTCAGGCATCGGTCCAGATTAAGAAAAACCTTCGTCAGCTCGGTATTGACGCCGAGGTTATAAGAAGGGTTTCGATAGCAATGTACGAGGGCGAAATCAATATGGTTATACATGCCGGCGGCGGTGTCGCTACGGTAAGTGTCCATGAAAAATTTATTGAAATAAAGCTCGCAGATAACGGTCCCGGTATAAAGGATATCGACCTTGCTATGCAAGAGGGTTATTCTACTGCACCCGATAGTATCCGTTCGCTCGGATTCGGTGCCGGTATGGGTCTTCCCAATATGAAGAAATATACCGACTCTATGGATATACAGTCCACTGTCGGTGTTGGTACCACTATCACAATGCGAGTTAATTACTGAGGTCGGATATGAATAAATACGAGCATTCCGTTTTGCTGGACGAGAGCAAATGTGTTGGCTGTACGTCATGCCTTAAGCACTGCCCTACCGAAGCAATCAGAATACGCGACGGCCACGCGGTAATCAATAATGAAAGATGTATTGACTGCGGCGAGTGCATACGCGTGTGCCAGCACAAGGCTAAAAAGGCTTTGTCGGGCAAGCTTTCCGCCATGGATAAATTCAAATGGAAAATTGCACTGCCTGCGCCTACGCTATACGGTCAGTTTGATAACCTTGACGACGTTGACTACGTGCTTGACGGACTGTTGAAGATTGGCTTTGACGACGTGTTTGAGGTATCAAAGGCTGCCGAGCTTGTTACAGCATATACAAGGCAATATTTAAAGCTTGAGGGAATTAAAAAGCCCGCAATAAGCTCTGCTTGCCCTGTTGTAACAAGGCTTATCGCACTGCGCTTTCCTTCACTCCAGGACCAGATAATACATATGCTGCCCCCTATGGAGGTTGCGGCTAAGCTTGCAAGAGAGCGAGCACTAACGGTTCACCCCGAGCTTACACCCGAGGATATCGGCGTTTGCTTTATCTCTCCCTGCCCCGCAAAGGCAAGCTACGTGAAAAACGGCTTTGCTAATTATAAAAGCGAGATTGACGAGGTTGTTTCAATTAAGGATATATATTTCCTTCTCATTGGCGTAATGAAAAAGGACGATGTAATTGAGCAGCTTTCCGAATCCGGCAGAATTGGCATAGGCTGGGCAAGAAGCGGCGGTGAGGCTACCGCGATATTCAATGAGGACTATCTTGCGGCTGACGGTATAGACAACGTTATTCACGTGCTAGACCAGGTTGAAAACGGAAACATACCGCATCTTGAATTTATTGAGCTTAACGCTTGTACCGGCGGTTGCGTTGGCGGTGTTCTGACAATTCAAAACCCGTTTATAGCAAAGGCGCGTTTACAGACGCTAAGACGCTATTTACCTGTATCTAAAAATACGCTTTCCAAAGACGAATTAACTTACATTCCGGATTATTATCTGTTTGACGAGATTCCGGAGTATAATCCAATATCCAGACTTTCCGACAACATAGCGAAATCTATGAGAATGATGGCGGATATACAGTCCTTTAAGGCTGAATTGCCCGGTATCGACTGCGGCTCTTGCGGTGCACCAACCTGCAGAGCATTTGCCGAGGACGTTATCAAGGGTACAGCCTCGTCTGAGGATTGCCCCATCAGGATAATGAGAGAGTTAAAAAACAGAAAGGAATAGGTCTATGACAGTAAGAGAGCTTTTAAGCCTTGACGGCTTTAAGGCACTGAACGTATCCGAGCCCGAAAGGGAGATTAAGGGTGCTTATATCGGTGACCTTTTAAGCTGGGTAATGGGCCGTGCTTCTTGTGATAATGCATGGATTACCATTATGACTAACGTTAATATCCTTGCTGTAGCCTCGCTCACAGACGTTGCCTGCATTATACTTGCAGAGGGCACCGAGCTTGACGGCGAGCTTATAGCTACCGCTAAGGAAAAGTGTATAAACGTTATTTCCTCGGCACTCCCCTCTTACGGTGTTGCAAAAGCCTTAGCGGCTCTAGGCGTATGAAAGGCTATACGTACGACCTACACACACATTCCTGCCTTTCTCCCTGCGGCGACAATGATAACACGCCGAACAATATTGCGGGTATGGCCAAAATTTCGGGAGTTGATATTATCGCCCTGACCGACCATAATACCTGCAAAAACTGCCCTGCATTTTTTAAGGCGGCAGAAAGGCTCGGCATAGTGCCGATTGCCGGTATGGAGCTTACTACCTCTGAGGATATACATATTGTTTGTATTTTTGAGAGGCTCTCTGACGCACTTAGATTTGAGGACGAAATACAAAAGCACCGTATTCTAATCAAAAACCGCACCGATATTTTCGGTGAGCAGCTTATACTTGACGAAGAGGATAACAAGGTAGCAGAAGAGGAATATCTTCTCTCGTGTGCTACGGACCTCTCTGTAGAGGACGTGCCCCTTCTTGTAGAGCAGTTTTCGGGAATATGCTACCCCGCACATATTGACCGTGATGCAAACGGAATAATATGCGTGCTCGGTACCCTGCCCGAAACTCCAAGCTTTTCAATAGTTGAGCTGCACGACCTATCAAAAAAGGACGAGTATACCGCTAAATACGCGCTTGAGGACAAAATAATCCTTACAGGCTCCGATGCACATTATCTTGAAAACATCGGTGACTCTGTAGGTGAGATTTTACTTGAGTGCGAAAACGGCTCGGCTGACGAAATACGGCATAATTTCTTTAAAAAGCTCGGTGGACTATGAAAGAAATATCTTTAAATATTCTCGACATAGCCGAGAACTCGGTAAAAGCAGGCGCAAGCCTTACCGAGATATATATAAATGAAGAAGAAAACACTCTGACACTCAAAATAGTTGATAACGGCTGCGGTATGTCGGCCGAAGTTCTGGAGTCAGTTACCAACCCGTTCTATACCACGAGAACTACAAGAAGTGTCGGACTCGGCATTCCCCTACTCAAGCTCGCGTGTGAGCAAACGGGCGGCAGACTTGAACTCTGCTCTAAGGTGAAAACCGATAGCTCAACAGACCACGGCACGAGCCTTACTGCTTACTTTAACAAGAACCATCTCGACTACACCCCGCTAGGTGACGTAATATCTACGGTTATCACACTGGTGCAGGGCCACCCCGAGCGTGATTTTCTGTTTAAGCATACCCTGCCCTCGGGTGAAGCTATGCTTGATACCCGACTTTTGCGCGAGGTGCTTGAGGACGTACCGTTATCTACCCCCGAGGTTCTCGTTTGGATAAGCGAGAGCTTAAGGGAGCAATATTCAATGCTAAATAAATAAAAAATTATATATGAAAGGACGCACAAAATGAAATCTTTGGCTGAATTACAAGCAATCAAAGACAGAATGAAGGACAAGGTTATTATCCGCGAGAGCTCTAACGCTGTAAGAGTCGTTGTAGGTATGGCTACCTGCGGTATTGCAGCAGGTGCACGCCCTGTTCTGAACGCATTTGTTGAGGAGGTTACTGCGGCAGGTCTTACCGACAAGGTAACCGTCACTCAGACCGGTTGTATCGGTCTTTGCCAGCTCGAGCCCATAGTTGAGGTTTACGAGCCCGGTAAAGAGAAGGTCACCTACGTAAAGATGACCCCCGAGCGCGCAAAGACAGTTGTAGCAAAGCATCTTAAGGACGGCAAGGTAGTTACTGAATTTACCGTTGCCGACGTGTAAATTGGAGGTAAAGTTATGATTCGTGCACACGTATTGATTTGTGGCGGTACAGGCTGTACCTCGTCGGGCTGTAAGGCAGTTCAGACAGCATTTGAGGAGAACATTCAGGCTTACGGCTTGACCGAAGAGGTTAAGCTTGTACAGACAGGATGCTTCGGTCTTTGTGCTCTCGGTCCTGTTGTTATCGTATATCCCGACGGTACCTTCTATAGCCGTGTTACCCCTGAAAACGTAAAGGAAATCGTTGAGGAGCATCTTCTCAAGGGTAGAGTTGTTGAGCATCTCGTATACGCTGATACCGGCGCAGAAGAGGTTGCTTCTAAGGCTGAGGTTTCGCTTAACGATACCGCATTCTATAAGTCACAGAAGCGTATAGTACTTCGTAACTGCGGTGTTATCGACCCCGATAACATTGACGAGTACATTGCAATGGACGGTTATGCAGCACTTGGTAAGGTTCTTACCGAAATGACTCCCGACGAGGTTATTAAGCTTATCAGCGACTCAGGTCTTCGCGGCAGAGGCGGCGGAGGATTCCCCACCGGACGTAAGTGGGCGCTTACAGCTCCCAACAAGGCTCCTCAGAAGTACGTTGTATGTAATGCAGACGAGGGCGACCCCGGTGCATTCATGGACCGTTCAATTCTTGAGGGTGACCCCCACTCTGTAATTGAGGCTATGACAATCTGCGGTTATGCAATCGGCGCTACCCAGGGCTACGTTTACGTACGTGCTGAGTACCCCATCGCAGTTAACCGTCTTCAGAATGCTATAAACCAGGCTCGTGAATACGGTCTGCTTGGTAAGAACATCTTCGGCTCAGGCTTTGACTTTGAGCTTGACATCAGACTTGGCGCAGGCGCGTTCGTTTGCGGTGAGGAAACTGCTCTTATGACCTCAATCGAGGGCAACCGCGGTGAGCCCCGTCCCCGTCCTCCGTATCCTGCAGTTAAGGGTCTTTACGGTATGCCTACCGTTGAGAACAACGTTGAAACCTTTGCTAACATTCCCCAGATTATTCTTAACGGCGTAGAGTGGTTCACCTCTATGGGTACTGAGAAGTCAAAGGGTACAAAGGTATTTGCACTTGGCGGTAAGATTGAGCACACCGGTCTTGTTGAAATCCCTATGGGTACAACCCTTCGCGATATTATCTACGATATCGGCGGCGGCATCCCCAACGGCAAGAAGTTCAAGGCAGCTCAGACGGGCGGGCCCTCCGGCGGATGTATCCCTGCCGACCTTATCGACACAGAGGTTGACTACGATAACCTTGTTTCCATCGGCTGTATGATGGGTTCAGGCGGTCTTATCGTTATGGATGAGGACACCTGTATGGTTGATATGGCTAAGTTCTTCCTTGAGTTCACTGTTGACGAGTCCTGCGGTAAGTGTACTCCCTGCCGTGTCGGTACAAGAAGACTTCTTGAGCTGCTTGAGAAGATTACCGACGGTAAGGGCACTCTTGAGGATATTGACAGACTTGAAGAGCTTTGTAACTACATAAAGCAGAATTCCCTTTGCGGTCTTGGTCAGACAGCACCCAACCCCGTACTTGCTACACTTAAGTTCTTCCGTGACGAGTATATTGCACACGTTGTGGACAAGAAGTGCCCTGCAGGCGTATGTAAGAGCCTTCTCTCATTCACAATCGACAAGGATAAGTGTATCGGCTGCGGCAAGTGTGCTAAGAACTGCCCTGTTGATGCAATTCAGAAAACCGATTACGTTGCACCCGGCCACAAGCTTCCCTCTTACGACATTGATGCAATCAAGTGTATCAAGTGCGGTACTTGTATGTCAGGCTGTAAGTTCGGTGCTATATCAAAGAAGTAATGAAAGGAGTGCGCTGATATGGAAATGTTAAATGTTAAAGTTAACGGTATTGCAGTAAGCGTACCCAAGGGCGCTACTATTCTTGAGGCTGCCCGCGCAGCAGGCGTGGAGATCCCCACCCTCTGCTTCATGAAGGAAAAGAACGAGATCGGCGCTTGCCGTATCTGTGTTGTTGAGGCTACCGGCGCTCGCGGTCTTGTAACCGCTTGTGTTTATCCCGTAACCGACGGTATGGTAATCAACACCAACACTCCTAAGGTAAGAGAGGCG
>JAZRFH010000034.1:0-20474 GCA_045661245.1 Eubacteriales bacterium
CTTGAGAGAAAAATATCAATGCTCTCGCTCGGTGTAAGCACGCCCGCAACAGAGATTAAAACGGACGTGGCTGTAGCTGAGGAGCCTATAAAGAAGGCCGAGCCAAAGGAAGAGATAAAGCCGAAGGCTGCGCCTGCCAACACAAAAAGCGAGCCGGTACAAAAATCCGCACCCACCTCTTACGGCGCGTGGGGCAGGGTAACCGAGAGAATAGGCGAGCTTAAGCCCTCGCTTTCGGTTCAGTTCAAGGGCTCTGTGGCTGTAAAGGACGGCAATAAATTCGTTATAAAAATGAATAGCTTTTTTGCAGGCACTCTTGCGCGCAATGAGCGCGACCTTGCCATTATCCGTGCTGTTATTGCCGATATAGAGGGCACAGACAAGGATAGTGTGGCTCTTGATATAGTACCTAATACTCAAAATAACGATAATTCTGCGCGCGGAGAGCTTGAGCGCACCTTTTCTGAAAATAATTTTTGATAAAATAAAGGACGGAAAGTGATATGAAGGTAAGAATTCCCCACCAGAGCCCCGGAAATATGCAGGCTATGGTTAAAAAAATGCAAGAGGATATGGCGGCAATGCAGGCTGACCTTGAGGCACGCGAGTATGAGGTGTCTGCAGGCGGCGGTGTTGTCGGTGTAAAAATAAACGGCAAAAAGGAAGTCCTCTCGGTTAAGATTGCTGAGGAGATAGTTGACCCTGACGATATTGAAACGCTCGAGGACCTTGTTGTTGCCGCAGTAAACGAGGCTATTAAAACGGTTGAGAACGATGCCCAGGGCGAAATGAGTAAGCTTACGGGCGGTATGAATATACCGGGTCTTTTCTGATATGGCAGAATATATTGCACCTATACAAAGGCTTATTGAGGAATACAGAAAAATTCCGGGCGTCGGTGCTAAAACTGCGGCAAGATATGCCTTCGCTACCCTTGCGCTTTCAGACGAGGAGGCCGCAAGATTTGCAGATGCCATCATAAGCGTTAAGCGTGACGTTTTTAAGTGCCCTGTATGCTTCGGGCTTTCCGCTAAGGAGGGCGCGTGTGACATTTGCTCCTCTGACGAGCGCGACAGCTCGGTTATCTGCGTTGTTGAGGACGCAAAGGATATTATGACTATGGAGCGCGTGCGCGGCTATCGCGGCCTATATCACGTGCTTGGCGGTGCGCTTTCACCCATTGATAACATTACCCCGCGCGACCTTAAAATTGCCGAGCTTATCGACCGAGTAAGGGCGGGCGAGGTAAAAGAGGTTATAATTGCCACCAATCCAACGCCAAAGGGAGATACTACGGCAACCTATATAGCAAGGCTCCTATCCGAGCTTGACGTTACCGTATCGCGCCTTGCGTACGGAATACCGGTTGGCGCAGATATTGAGTATGCCGATGCGGTAACTCTTTACCGCGCGATGGAAGGGCGCCGTTTTATGAGCGGCAAATAAAATTAAATATACTTAAACAGTCGTGTACTTGTACTTCAAGCGCAGATTATCCGCTATCATTGCGATAAACTCTGAGTTTGTGGGCTTGCCACGACTGTTTTGTATTGTGTAGCCGAAGTAGGAGTTAAGAGTGTCAACGTCGCCTCTGTCCCAGGCTACCTCTATGGCGTGGCGTATAGCACGCTCAACGCGCGAGGTGGTAGTAGCGTATTTCTTAGCAACCGATGGGTAGAGTACCTTCGTTACAGAGTTGATTACCTCTGAGTCGTCTATAGCCATAAGTATAGCGCATCTGAGATACTGATATCCCTTTATGTGTGCCGGTACGCCTATCTGGTGAATAATCTTCGTCACCTGCGCTTCCATATCGGGCATATCTGAGAGCTTGTCCGATGTGTCATTGTCGCGCTTTCTTTGCTTTGTAAGACTGTCAACGTAGGAGATAAGGGCAGTCGTATCAAAGGGCTTTAAAATACAAAAATCCGCACCTGCAAGCGATGCCTCAAGTAAAAGGCTCTGCTTGTTAACCGGTGACATAAGTATAAAGGCACACCTCTTTTTGAGCTGCAGAGAGGCTGTGCTTTTTATTATTCCTATGCCGTCCAGGCCAGATAACCAGAGGTCGGTAATAACAAGGTCATATATCCCCTCAGCAATTCTTGTAATAGCGGCGGCACCGTCGCGCACCTCGTCAATTTTAGTGTAGCCCGCGGCCTCAAGCGCACGTGCTATTCGTGACCTTTCGTCAGCATTTTCGTCTGCGAGTAAAATTCTTGCTGTTTCCATTTTGTGCTCCTTTTTTTGATGTAAAATTGGTAAAATTTGGTAATTTCAAAAGACAACAACATTTTACCACAATTTACCACCCGAAATCAAGTGATAAACTTGCAAAAAAACTTACAAACTTGTGCTTTTAAAAATGGTAAAATTTACCAATTCGTCACTAAAAATAACAAAGCTCGACCTCATAATATATAAAACGAGTTTTTTGTCGGTGTTGGTTGTGCGACTTTTAAATTAAGGCCTGATTTTTCATAAAAAATATAGAACTTTTTGTTATTTTTTGCTTGCATATCTTTAAGTAATATGTTATACTGTATATGTGGTAATTTGGCTTTTTATCCATATTATATTATTAGTCATAAATTTTAAGGAGATATATCTATGAACACAAACGTCACGAAAAACAATTTTGTTAACGAGTGGATAAGCGAAATGGCTCTTCTTGTTAACCCTGACGAAATCGTACTTATCGACGGCTCTTTTGAGCAGGCTGAAGCTTTGCGCAGTGAGGCGTGCGCCACGGGTGAAATGATTAAGCTCAATCAGGACGTTCTGCCCGGCTGCTATCTTCACAGAACTGCTGTAAATGACGTTGCAAGAGTAGAGAACAGAACATTTATCTGCACAACCAAGCGTGAGGATGCGGGTAATATCAACAACTGGATGGACCCCAAGGAGTGCTATGCTAAGCTCTCTAAGCTCTACCGTAATTCTTATAAGGGCAGAAAGATGTACGTTATCCCTTATTCTATGTCTGTTGTAGGCTCTGATTTTGCAAAATACGGCATTGAGCTTACAGATTCTATCTACGTTGTTCTTAATATGCTTATAATGACGAGAGTCGGTACTAACGTTCTCGATGCACTTGGTGACAGTGCTGATTTCATTAAAGGTCTGCACGCTAGATGCGATATTGACGAGGAAAACAGATACATCTGCCATTTCCCCGAGGATAATACCATCTGGTCTGTAAACTCCGGTTACGGCGGTAACGTTCTTCTCGGTAAAAAATGCTTTGCACTCCGTATTGCATCATACCTCGGCAGAAAAGAGGGTTGGATGGCAGAGCACATGCTCATACTCGGCCTTGAGGCACCGAACGGCGAGGTTAAGTACATAAGTGCCGCTTTCCCCTCTGCGTGCGGTAAGACCAACCTTGCGATGCTTATTCCCCCCGCGCTTTACAGAGATGCGGGCTACAAGGTATGGTGTGTAGGTGACGATATTGCTTGGCTGCGTGTCGGCTCTGACGGCAGACTCTGGGCGGTTAACCCCGAGAACGGCTTCTTCGGCGTAGCACCCGGTACTAACGAGTACTCTAACCCCAACGCGCTTAAGACCTCTATGCGCGACTGTATCTTTACCAACGTTTGCCACAATCTTGACGATAACACCGTTTGGTGGGAGGGTCTTAACGATAATCCCCCTGTAAATGCCCTTAACTGGAAGGGTGAGAAGTGGGATTACAGGCTCTATGACAAGAAGGATAAGGTAAATACTTCGGGCGCACACCCGAATTCCAGATTTACCGCTATGGCATCTAACTGCCCCTGCATCTCGGATAAGTTCAACGAGCCCGCAGGCGTTCCGATTTCGGCTATCGTATTCGGCGGCAGACGCGCAAAGACAGCTCCGCTCGTATATCAGTCTACAAGCTGGCAGCACGGTACCTTCGTTGGCTCTATAATGGCGTCCGAAACTACCGCGGCAGCAGCAGGTGCAGTCGGCGTTGTACGCCGTGACCCGATGGCTATGCGTCCCTTCGTGGGCTACGATATGGGTGACTATTGGGCACACTGGCTTAATATGGGTAAGGCTATCAGCAATCCGCCCAAGATTTTCCACGTTAACTGGTTCAGAACAGACGACGAGGGTCACTTTATCTGGCCCGGCTTCGGTGACAATATGCGTGTTCTTATGTGGATACTTAACAGATGCGACGGTAAGGTAGGCGCGCGTGAAACTGCCATAGGCTACGTTCCTTATGCTGAGGATATAAACGTTGAGGGTCTTGATATTGATATGGCTACTCTTGAGGGGCTGCTCTCTGTTGATGCAGACCTCTGGCTTGAGGACTGTGCGGGTATTCGTGAGTTCTACGCTCAGGTAGGCGACAGAGTGCCTGGGGAGCTTTACGACGAGCTTGCAGCTCTTGAAGCTAGACTTGCAAAGTAAAATTTATCTGAAAGGTATTTTGAAAATGAAGAAGCTGCTTATACTTTTGATAGTGGCTATCCTCGCTATGTCACTCACCGCATGCGGCGACGAAGAAAAAAATCCGCCCGAGTACAAACCCGATGGCGGTGCAGAAACTCCGTGGGTTGACGTTTTCCCCTCTTAACGCATAATTCAGTTTAATATTTACTTTTGGAACAGGCTTTTTGGCCTGTTCCTTTTTATTTATAGAAAGAAACAAAATAAAGGGAATGTAAGAAAAGCTAAGAGGGCAGAGAGCAAGCCCTCGGTAAGCTTGATTTTTAAATACGGTACGAGTGAGAGCGAACAGACAGAGGTGAAGATTGCGGTTTGCATCATAACGGAAATACCGCCAAAGCCAAGGGCAAAAGCAACAATAGGTATCTTAAAAGAAATTGGCATAGTTAGAGAAGAGGTGATAGTTACCGCACTTGCCAGCTCCATAATAGATGCAATAATGGATAGAATATACCCGTTTTGAATATACATGCGTATTACGGATATTAAAACGTAAAAGGTCACGATAAAAGAAAGTATTGAGATAGCCGAAAGCCCCGCACTCTTAACACTGCTGACAAAGCTGAAGGTATGATTTGAAATATCGTCAGAGTATTGCATATAGGTCTTGCGCCCTCTGTAAATTATAGCTGTAAGTATAGTAGAAATGTAAATAATGATTAACAAAAAAACACCTATTTTAATATCGTTAAATAACGTACCGCCCACACAAGCTACTACGAATGGTATTGAGGGATTGTTTGAGTACGCTATAAGCTTTTCTGCATTTTCTTTGTCTACACCCCCACCCGTGTAAAGTTCTGCGGCAATTTTCGCCCCGATAGGAAATCCTGCGAGGTTGCCTAGAAGTATCGCACGCACACTCTTTTTCGGTAGGTGCAGCACTCTTTCTGTAAGTATGCCTAAAACACCAATTCTTTCAGGATAGCCGTAGGTGCAGTATAGGTCGGATATTATCATAAAGGGGAATGTAGACGGTAAAACGGTAAGTGCACCTATACGCATGCCATCTATAACAGCCGCTGTTAAACGCCCCGATATGAACGTTGCGAAATATACTGTAAGGCATAGAATAGTTACCGACCAAAGCGTGCTAAATACTCCTTTGCCTTTATATCTCTTTTCTTCTGTGTGCGTCATTATTGCACCGCCTTGCTCATACATTTTAGTAAAGATTATGAAAGGTCAGTGTCAAAAATGATAGATGCAAAAAAATCCACCCGTGCACTTGCAATTGAAATACGCAAAAGTAAGGCGCGCTCAACTCTTGCAGTATCGGGAATCGTTTCAATTGAAGAATTCTCGTGTGAAAAAATAATTCTTACGACTCACGGCGGCAGAATTTCGGTTTTGGGCACATCACTTGTTCTTTCTGTGTTTGAGGGTAGGGCGGTCGAGGTAACGGGTAAAATTACAGGGGTAGAGCTACAATGAGATTTTTATGGTTTTTAGGTTATACCTCATTTAACATTAAGCCCGAGTGTCTGAGCATTGTTGCAAGCACCTTTTTACGCCTCGGCATCTCGGCTAAGATAAAGAATGGGCGGGTGAATCTTTCTACGTCCGATTTAAAAAGGCTCGATGGCAATCCGGTCGGTGAAATGCTTGTTCCATTATACCGTAAAGGTGCTTTGCCGTTATTTATGTTCTTTATAAAGCAGAAATTTACCGTTTGCGCTCTTCTTTTTACCCTGCTTTTTAACATCCTTCTGTCCGATGTTATTTTTGACGTACGTATCTCAGGGAACACAGAGGTGCCCTCATATAAAATTCGGGAGACGCTGGACTCTCTCGGTCTTTGTGTCGGTAAGCGCTTTTCCTCTGTTGATACCTCGTCAATAGAGGTCGGCTTACTTAATGGCTTTGACGATATAGCGTGGGTGAATATCAACAGGCGCGGCACCGTTGCTTACGTTGAGGTAGTGGAGCGCAAGGGCGCGGATGCTCCCGAAAATAAGGATAGCCGTCCGTCAAATATAGTTGCCGCGTGCGATGCGGTTATTGAAGAAATTACCGTAAAATCGGGTAGGGCTATGGTTTCGGCAGGTGACGTTGTTCGCCGCGGTGACATTCTTATCTCGGGTGTAATTGACAGCGAGGGCGGAACATCGTTCATAAAAGCAGAGGGTACGGTTATCGGCAGTGTAACAGGTGACGTTACGTCCGTTGCTATGCAAAAAGAAGAGGTACGAGTCGGCTTTGATACAAAATGCGTGGAGCTCAGATTAAATATCTTAAATTTTTCCGCAAATATTTTTAAAAACTATAGAAATTGCGAGGACGGATGTGATATAATAGTAGATAATGAATATTTCTGCACCCCGGGCGGCACACGTTTGCCTTTTGGTTATACGCAAAAGCTTGCAGTCAGCGAGAAAACCGTAGAGCAGAGCTACACCGAGGCCGAAATGATTATGCGCGCTTACGAAAAGCACAAGATGGCGCTTGATTTGGCACTCGGCGGCTGTGAGCTTGTAGGTATTAAAACCGTGGGTACTATGGGCGAGGGCTCATATACAGTAAGCTCGTCGGTGCGGTATCTTATGAATGTTGGAGAGGAAAGGTGGATAGAAATTTCCACGAATAAATAATGACAGAGAAAATTGTTACAACCGCCTCGGGAGAGGCTACGTCGGCGCTTTTCGGCGCCTTTGATATTAACGCGCGCATGGTCGAGCGCGCATTTGACGTGCGCATTACTAATAGAGGCAAGAGCACCGATATGGGTGACGCTCTCGTTATCTCGGGTGAGGGGCAGAGCGTTGAGGGTGCCGCACGCGTGCTTGAGTATCTTAAGCGTATGATAGGCGAAGGTGAGAGCTTAAGCGAGCAGAGCGTAGAGTACGTTATCGGTCTTGTTAAGGACGGTGGCTCCGAGCGCCCTGAGGATTTCTCGCGCGACTGTATCTGTATCACCAATCGCGGCAAGCCCATAAAGGCTAAAACGATAGGTCAGAAAAAATACGTCAATGCAATCAAAAACAACACAATAGTGTTCGGCCTTGGGCCTGCAGGCACGGGTAAAACATTTCTCGCCGTTGCTATGGCTGTCGAGGCTTTGCGTATGAAGAACGTTACGCGCATAATTCTTACAAGACCCGCTGTTGAGGCAGGCGAGCGACTCGGCTTTTTACCGGGAGATTTGCAGAGTAAGATTGACCCGTATCTGCGCCCGCTTTACGACGCGCTTTTTGAAATGCTGGGTGCTGAGAACTATAACCGCCATATAGAGCGCGGTATAATTGAAATTGCGCCCTTGGCTTATATGCGCGGCAGAACGCTTGACGACTCTTTCATTATCCTTGACGAGGCGCAGAATACAACGCCCGAGCAAATGAAAATGTTCTTAACGCGTCTTGGCAACAATTCCAAGGCGGTAGTAACGGGCGACCTTTCGCAAACTGACCTGCCCGACGGTAAAAAGAGCGGTCTTGCAATCGCGTCACGCGTGCTTTCGGGCATTGAGGGAATATCAATCTTTGAGTTTTCCGAGCGCGACGTAGTGCGCCACAGCCTTGTGCGTAAGATTATCTCGGCTTATGACAAATATGAAAGGGAAGAGAATAATAAAAAGGGCCGAGAGAGGACGGGAAAATAAGATAATGAACAGACTTTTTATCCGCTTTAATAAAGACTGTGAGAGTGGAATATTAAATTATGAATTCAAGTCACGTGTAAGGCGTGCCGTAGAGGCTGCCCTTGAATACGAGGGTGTCGGTTATGGGGTGGAAATATCCTTTACGCTTACCGATAACGAAGGCATAAGAGAGCTTAACCGCACGCACAGGGGGGTGGACAGGCATACCGACGTTCTATCCTTTCCTATGTATGAGAAAGAGGAGCTCTCCGAGCTTTCCGTCTCCGATATCGCCCCACTCGGTGATATAGTGATTTCGCACGAGCGCGCGAGAGAGCAGGCAGAGGAGCTCGGTAACACTTATCTTGAGGAAATCGCGTTTTTAACCGTACACTCGGTGCTCCACCTTTTGGGCTACGACCACGAGCGCTCAGCCGAGGACGACGAGGAGCAGTGTGCACACCAAAGAGAAATTGTAAGACTTATAAAAGAGAGGCTTTGATATGAGAAGTAAGGCATTTATAGCAATTGTCGGCAGACCCAACGTGGGTAAATCAACTCTTCTTAATTCAATCGTTGGCGAAAAGGTGGCTATAGTATCAAAAAAGCCGCAGACCACGCGCAACAGAATAACAGGAATATATACCGTGGGCGAGGCACAGTTTGTGTTTCTTGACACCCCGGGTCTTCATAAGCCGAGAACAAAGCTCGGCGATTTTATGGTAAAAACAACTAACCAGACCCTCGGCGGTGTTGATTACGCCATTCTCGTTGTTGAGGCAAGGGAAGAGGTCGGTGATATTGAAGGTACGCTTATCGAGAGAATGAAGCAGGATAAAATGCGCGCAATTCTCGTTGTAAACAAAATCGATACCGTGCGTGCGGCAAACGTTGCCAAAACCATACAGGCGTATGCCGAGGCTTTTAATTTTGATGCAGTCGTGCCTATGTCGGCTAAGAGCGGCAAGGGCGTGGATATACTTATCGAGGAGTGCAGGCAGTATCTTACAGAGGGCGAGTGGCTCTTTGACGAGGATATGATTACCGACCAGCCCGAGCGCCAGATTGCCAAGGAAATAATAAGAGAAAAGCTCCTTCATACTCTTAACGAGGAGATTCCGCACGGCACCGCCGTTACTATTGAGGAGTGGAGCGAGAAGCCGGGAGTGGTTTCCATAAGAGCCGAAATCTACTGCGAGAAGGCTTCTCACAAGGGTATAATTATCGGCAAGCGCGGTGAGCTTATCAAGACTATCGGCACACGCGCAAGGGTTGATATTGAAAAAATGCTCGGCACGCGCGTGTTTCTTGACCTGTACGTAAGGGTTAAGGAAAATTGGCGCGAGAGTGACTTTAATATAAACAGCTTCGGCTATAACGACGAGCTGTCATGATTTTTTCGTCAAAAGGGCTCGTAATAAGAGTCACCGACATTAAGGAGCACGACAGACTCCTTACGATTTATACCGAACAGTCGGGTATTGTAACCGCCCTCGCCCGCGGCTCTCGCTCGCTGAAAAGCCGAAAAATGGCATCAACCGTGCTGTTTGCTTACTCGGATTTTGTTTTTCACGGTGAGGGTGATAGAGTACACGTCAGCGAGGCGGAGCTTATAGAGGGCTTTTACGGGGTAAGGGACAGTATTGACGGCTTATCACTTGCTATGTATATTTGCGAGGTGGTCGAAGAGGTAGGTACGTCTGTAGCTGAGCGTGAGCTTTTGCGCCTTTCTCTTAATTCGCTTTACGCGATATCCGAGGGCAAGCACAGTACCGAGAAAATAAAGGCCGCCTTTGAGATGCGGCTATCTTTAATACTCGGCCTTGAGCCGGATTTGTCGGCTTGCCAGCGCTGCGGCAACGGTAAGGGTGAATTTTTCTTCGACATTATGGCAGGCGCGCTTGAATGCAGTGAGTGCCACAAGCTTTCGGGTCTTGGGGGTGACAGGCTTGCCCTTGAGCACGAGGCGTCGGTTATTTGTATACTTTCTCAGTCTGCGCGCACGGCTATGCTTTATTCGCTCTATGCACCGCTTGAAAAGCTGTTTTCGTTTAACCTTGGAGAAGAGGATATGCGCCTTTTCTCGCGTGCGACAGAGGAATATTTACTTAACCACCTGGAGCGCGGCTTCAGAACACTTGATTTTTATAACGAGGTAAAAAGATAAAATGCGTCTTTCGGCTAAGACACTTTCAACGCTTGAATACGACAAAATTATAGATATGCTTGCAGAGTGCTGTGCTACCGACGGCGCGCGTGCACGCGCTTACGCGCTTATGCCCTCGGACGATTATGACACTGTACAAAAAAGGCAGCTTGCCACGTCCGATGCGAAAAGGTTAATTGGCGCAAAGGGCTATCCGTCATTTTCTGCGCCCGAAAGTACAATCGGTGCGGCAGAGCGTGCGGATAAGGGTGCGGTGCTCTCACCTAGGGAGCTTCTAGACATAGCATCACTTTTGCGCTCGGCACGTGCGGTGCTTGACTATATAGAGAGCGATAAGCCCTTTGCAACCTCGCTTGACGCAGTTTTTATGCGTATGCTCCCGAACAGAACGCTAGAGGAGAAAATTACGAGGTCTATAATATCCGAGGACCTTATTGCAGACGAGGCGAGCCCCGAGCTTGCAGACATCAGGCGTAAAATCAGAAATACCAATAACAAAATAAAAGATACGCTGCAGGGCTATATCGGCGGCAACCGCATTAAATACCTGCAGGAGAATATAGTTACTATGCGTAACGGGCGCTACGTTGTTCCCGTTAAGGCAGAATATAAAAATGAGCTTCGCGGCCTTGTGCACGATACCTCGTCAACCGGTGCTACGCTCTTCGTTGAGCCTATGGCGGTTGTTGAAGCAAATAACGAGCTGCGCGAGCTTACTGCGGCAGAGGGGCACGAAATTGAGCGTATACTTTCGGCTCTTTCCGCATCCGTAGCAGAGAATGCGGGGGCAATTTCGCTTAACTACCGTAATATTACCGAGCTTGCCTTTACCTTTGCCTTGGCAAGCCTTGCTATCAATATGCGTGCAGAAATGCCGATTATTCTTAAAGACCCTGCGGTTGACTTAAAAAGAGCGCGCCATCCGCTTATTGCGCGTGACAAGGTTGTACCGATAGACGTTTCTCTTGGCGGTGGGGTAAAAACCCTTGTTATCACAGGCCCCAATACGGGCGGTAAAACCGTAACGCTTAAAACGGTAGGCCTCTTTGCGCTTATGGCACAGTCGGGTATGCAGCTGCCTGCAACTGAGGCATCTAAGGTCGGCGTATTCCGTGAGGTGCTTGTTGATATAGGTGACGAGCAGAGCATTGAGGCATCGCTTTCAACCTTCTCGGGTCACATGGTAAACGTTGTGGATATACTTTCCCGCGTGGGCGAGGGCTCGCTGGTGCTATTTGACGAGCTTGGCTCGGGTACCGACCCCATTGAGGGCGCGGCACTTGCAATAGCTATCCTTGAGCGCACGCAAAGGGCGGGCGCGCTTACCGCATCAACTACACATTATGCAGAACTTAAGGCTTATGCCTTAGATACGCCCGGGGTTGAGAACGCATCGTGCGAGTTTGACGTTGAAACCCTGCGCCCGACCTATAAGCTCGTTATCGGCACACCCGGCCGCTCAAATGCCTTTGCGATAAGCGAAAGGCTCGGTATGCAAGGTGACGTGATAAAAAGGGCAGAGGAGCTGCTCTCGCGTGACGATAAGCGCTTTGAGGACGTAATTGAGCGTCTTGACACCGACCGTATTGAGATGGAGCGCGAGCGCGAGCTTGCCGAGAAAATGCGTAAGGAATACGAGGCGTATAAGAATCAGAAGGAAAAGGAGCTTGAGGCAAAAATCGTCAAAAGCGAAGAGGAAATCTCGAAAACCGTGCTTAAGGCCAGACAAATACTTGACTCGGCAAGGGCATCAAGCGAGTTTATTTTCCGTCAGCTTGAGGATATAAAAAAGGCTGAGAATAAGGATAAGCGCGACGAAATGGTACAGCGCGCCCGTGAGGAAATACGCAAGCGTACTCTCGCAAGCGAGGCACTCTTCAGCGGTGTTGATATACGCGAAATTACAGAGGACGACGGATATACCTTACCGCGCCCGCTCGTCATTGGCGACAAGGTTTATCTTACCACGGTGGGCAAAGAGGGCGTCGTTACCTCTCTTAAGGATAAAAACGGCCTTATCGGTGTCAGCTCGGGCATTCTTAAAACCAAGGTAACTGAGGATAAATTGCGCCTTGTTACCGAGGGTGTGAAATACAGACGGCGCGAGGAGCCAAAGCCCAAGGTCAGCGAGGGCAAGGTCAAGCGCACGGTAAACTCAAGCTTTAAGCCCGAGGTAGACGTTCGCGGTATGATAGGTGACGATGCGTGGTTTGTCGTTGATAAATACCTTGACGATGCTATTCTCGCAGGTATCGGCTCGGTGCGTATAATTCACGGCAAGGGCACGGGTGCTTTGCGTGCCGCACTGTGGAAGTATTTTAAGTCCGACCGACGCATAGCCACCTACCGCCACGGTGCATACGGCGAGGGAGATGCGGGCGTTACTGTCATAGAGCTGAGGAAATAATTATGAGGTTTATAAATTTAAGCTTTGACGGCGATAGAGAGAGCGTTATCACTCTTTTGAAAAACTACGAGAGAGTTAACGAGGGCGTGCAGTTTGACGATAAACTAGGCCGCCCGGCAATAAAAATTAAAGAGAGCGGCTCGTTTATAACCGTTACCGCCAAGATGGTAGGCGGCCCCACGCGTGACAACGGCTTTATAGTGGGAACGTTTTTCTTAGGTAAAATTAAGGAGCGCGACGGTAAAACTAAAATTTGCGGAATTATTACCACAGCGCCGATTTATCATCTCGGCCTTTTGGGGCTCTCGGCGCTTTTCGTGTATAAATGCATAGAGCTTGGAGGCTTCAACCCCGTGCCTGTAATTCTTTTGCTTTTCAGCCTGTTTCTTTTTAAGAATGAATTTAAAAAGCAGGGAATAATCGCAAGGTTTCTCGCGCGTGCAAAGAGAAGGCTTGAGGAGCAGAAAAAATAAAAAAAGGAAATACAAGCAGAAAACTCCGCTTATATTTCCTTGGTGCCGGTAGTCGGGGTCGAACCGACACGGTATTGCTACCTTCGGATTTTGAGTCCGACGCGTCTGCCAATTCCACCATACCGGCATGGTGCGCTTTAGCCGCGAGAATTATTATAACACAGGCAAACGCAAAAATCAATATCTTTTCTTAAAAATGTTTTCTGAAAATGTGAGGGTCAAATGCAGGAAGAATTAAATCTTGTTTCACAGACCGACAATGATAATATGGCTATGCTTGCAAAAAGCGAGAGTGACGCGTGCGAGCTTCGTGCCTTTTTGCTCTCGGATATCAAGGACGAGGTGCTGAGGGTTATTGAGCCGTTTTATAAATCGGGGCTCGGTGTTTACGATTTGTTCTCGTTTATAAGCGGTGCTGAGCCGATAGTTGATAATAACGTAGATAAAGAGGGCAGAGAGTTCTCGGAGCTTGTAGCTTCTATGCTCGCCTCGCGCTCAAATCTTGATAAGGGCGCGTTTTGTCAGCTGCTTGCCGAGGGGCTTGTGTCGCTTGGTATCGGCGAGGGTGATTTTTTGCCCGCAACCGACAGAATAGAGAGCTTTACCTACGTTAAAAATACATTTGCAGACGAGGCTTACGACGTCCTTGCAGGCGATTTTGACGATGCTAGGGTAAGATACAGCCGTGATTTTGCAGAGTGTGCAAGGCTCATATATACGGGCGAGGTGTCTTATGCTCTCTTTCCCTTTGAGGAGAAGGGCGGCACGCGCTTACCAACCGTTGCTGAGCTTATATACAGAAACGACTTGAAAATTAACGCGGTAACACCCGTTTTCGGTCCGGACGGCACGGCAGATTTGAAATACGCGCTTGTGTCTGACGGATTTACCGTTCCCGAAATGTCACCGCTTGACGACAGATATCTTGAAATCCGTCTGTCCGACGGTGAGGGCGGCGCACTTTCAGCGCTACTGTCGGTTGCGGTTATGCTAGGCCACAGCGTATACAGAGTAAACACCCACAGCTTTTTCGGTGAGGGCGGTGTAGAGAGCTTTTTCAGCGTGGTTATAAGAGACGACGGGCGCTCGTTTTTACCCCTGCTTACTTACTTAACACTCTTTGTCGGTGATTACGTACCGCAAGGAATATATAAAAATCTTGAATAGAGGAATCAAAAATGAAAAAACAGCTTGAATTCAAAACACACGGCGTGTGCTCACGCATGGTAAAGATTGAGGTAGAGGACGGTGTCGTTACCTCTTGCGAATTTGTTGGCGGCTGCTCGGGCAATACACAGGGTGTTGCATCACTCGTTGTGGGTATGAAAACCGAGGACGCTATAGCGCGCCTTAAGGGCATTAAGTGCGGTATGAAGGATACGTCCTGCCCCGACCAGCTCGCGCGCGCACTTGAAGAGATTGAAAAATAATATTTTACGGAGGGTTATGTATGATAGATTTTGAGAGAGAATATGAAAGGTGGCTCTCGTCACCCGTGCTTACGGATACAGAGAGGCAAGAGCTTTTAGAGATAAAGGACGATAAGGATACAAAGGAGCTTCGCTTTCTTTCACCTATGAGCTTCGGTACTGCGGGCTTGCGCTCTACTATGAATATGGGTATCGGGTGTATGAACAGGTTTACCGTCGCACAGGCAACGCGCGGTATCTGCGCGCTCGTATTAAAAGAGGGCGGTAAGGAGCGCGGAGTTGCTATAGGCTATGACTCACGTAATAACTCACGCGAGTATGCCGAGGTTTGTGCGTCCGTGCTTGCAGGTGCGGGCATACGCGTGTATATATTCGACGGCATAAGACCCACCCCAGAGCTTTCCTTTGCGGTAAGAGAGCTTGGTGCTCTTGCAGGCATCAATATTACCGCATCACATAACCCCAAGGAGTATAACGGATATAAGGCGTATTGGGAGGACGGTGCACAGCTTGCCCCCGACCATGCGAAAATCGTTGCCGAGGCAAGTGCCGGCTTTGACGTTCTTGATACCTCGGGTATTATGGATTTTGACGAGGGTGTAAGGCAGGGTATTATAACCGTGCTCGAAAGTGGGTTTGACGAAAAGTATCTTGATGCGGTTGTAAGCACCGCAATCAATCCGTCACTTGTATCCGAGCTTGGTGATAAGCTCAAAATTGTTTATACGCCCCTGCACGGCGCAGGCAGAGTCCTTGTTCCCATGGCACTTAAGCGTATCGGCTTATCGGCACTTTACACGGTTGAGAGCCAGATGGTGGCAGACGGTAATTTCCCGACCGTTAAAAAGCCCAACCCCGAATACCGCGAGGTGTTTGCTGAGGGCATTGAGCTTGCAAACAAGGTGGGTGCCGACCTCATTATTGCCACAGACCCCGATTCTGACAGAGTAGGAGTTATGACAAGAGAGAAGGACGGCGGGTTTGCAACCATAAGCGGTAACCAGATGGGTGCGCTTTTGCTTGACTATGCTATTAAAGAGCGCCGCGCACTCGGCAAGCTGCCCGAGTATGCATTCTGCGTCAAGAGCATAGTTTCTACCGATATGGCGTATAAGATAGCAGAGGATAACGGTGTTAAGCTCCACGACGTTTTGACGGGCTTTAAGTTTATAGGCGAAACCATCAAGCAGTACGAGCAAAAGGGGCTTGAGGACGGATTCGTTCTCGGCTTTGAGGAGAGCTACGGATATCTTCTCGGAACTTATGCGCGCGATAAGGATGCGGTTGAGGCTACTATGCTGATAGCCGAGCTTGCGGCGTATTATGCTAAGCGCGGTATGACACTCAGCATGGCGCTTGACGAGCTTTATCTTCGCTACGGCTATTTCGGCGAGCGCGTCAGTGACATATATATGGAGGGTCTTGGCGGTATTGCAAGGCGTAAGGCTGTAATGCAGGGTATGCGCGATAATTCGCCCGCTGAAATAGCAGGTGTTCCCGTGCTGAGCGTCAGCGACTATATGGACGGCAGTGTTAAAAATCTTAAAACGGGTGAGGTCGGCACGACGGGTCAGCCTAAGTCAGACGTCCTCTATTATACGCTTACTACGGGCGACAAAATAGTTATACGCCCCTCGGGCACAGAGCCTAAGATAAAGGTATACGTTTTGGCTCACGCCGATACAAAGGAGTGTCTTGATAAAAACGCAGAGGCATATTTGAGCTCTGTTGTCGGGATGCTTGATGCGTTTTAATTTTAAAAAAGGATTTTAAAAAAGTGACAGAACAGAATTCAATCAGAAATTTCTCTATTATTGCTCATATTGACCACGGTAAATCCACCCTGGCCGACAGAATTCTTGAAAAAACGAGAACGGTTGCCACAAGAGATATGGAGGCGCAGATTCTTGATAATATGGACCTTGAGCGTGAGAGGGGAATAACCATAAAGGCGCGCGCGGTTAAAATGAATTACACGGCAAAGGACGGTCGTGAATACGTATTTAATCTTATTGATACCCCCGGCCACGTTGACTTCGGATACGAGGTTTCGCGCTCACTGTGCGCGTGTGAGGGTGCGCTTCTTGTTGTT
The DNA here is from genome assembly GCA_045661245.1 of Eubacteriales bacterium. Taxonomy (GTDB): domain Bacteria; phylum Bacillota; class Clostridia; order Oscillospirales; family CAG-272; genus UBA1740. The sequence continues at coordinate 16,590 of JAZRFH010000034.1, forward strand.
GATGCTACGCAGGGTGTTGAGGCGCAAACGCTTGCCAACGCATATCTTGCGATAGATAACGACCTTGAGATTTTGCCCGTAATAAATAAAATCGACCTTGCAAGCGCTGATATAGACGGCACGAGGAATGAAATTGAGGACATTATAGGTATACCCGCTATGGATTGCCCTGCGGTTTCGGCAAAGGTAGGTCTTAATATTGAGGACGTGCTTGAAAAGATTGTAACCGATATCCCCGCACCTGTTGGCGACAGCGAAGCACCGCTTAAGGCACTTATATTTGACTCTCACTACGACGCGTATCTCGGTGTTGTCGTTTATATCCGTATTATGGACGGTTGTGTCAAGGCAGGCGATAAAATCAAGCTTATGGCAAAGGGCAGTGAGTTTGAGGTTGTAGAGGTCGGCACAATGGAGCCGTTCGGTCTTAAAAGGTGCGATATGCTCACAGCGGGCGAGGTAGGCTATATAACTGCGTCTATCAAGAACGTGGGTGACACGAGAGTTGGCGATACCGTAACTCTTGCTAATAACCCCGCGAGTGAGGCACTGCCCGGCTTCCGTGACGTGCACCCTATGGTTTACTCGGGTATTTATCCTGCTGACGGTGCGAGATACGGTGACTTGCGTGATGCGCTTGAAAAGCTGCAGCTCAACGATGCATCATTGGTTTACGAGCCCGAAACCTCGATAGCACTCGGCTTTGGCTTCCGTTGCGGCTTTCTCGGCCTTTTGCACATGGAAATTATTGAGGAGAGGCTTGAGCGCGAGTTTAATCTCGACCTCATTACTACTGCACCCTCGGTTATTTACAGGGTAAAGCTTAAAAACGGGGAAGAGGTTATGATTGATAACCCCTCGATGTTCCCGAGCCCCGACGAGATAGATACCTCTTTTGAGCCTATAATGAAGGCAACCGTCATTACCCCCACAGATTACGTTGGCGGTATAATGGATTTGTGCCAGGATAGGCGCGGTGTTTTTCTTGATATGAAATATATCGACACCGAGAGGGTAGAATTGCATTATGAATTGCCCCTTAATGAAATTATATACGATTTCTTTGACGCATTAAAGAGCAGGTCAAAGGGCTATGCATCACTTGACTATGAGCTTAAGGGATATGCTCCCTCAAAGCTTGTAAAGCTTGACTTTATGCTCAACGGCGAGGTGGTTGATGCACTCTCCTTTATCGTATTTGAGGATAGGGCATACGGCCGTGCGCGTAAGATAGCAGAAAAGCTTAAGGAAAATATTCCGCGCCAGCTCTTTGAAATTCCCATTCAGGCGGCTATCGGCTCTAAGATTATCGCGCGCGAAACAGTAAAGGCTATGCGTAAGGACGTTTTGGCAAAGTGCTACGGCGGCGATATTACGAGAAAAAAGAAGCTGCTTGAAAAGCAGAAAGAGGGTAAAAAGAAGATGCGTAAGCTCGGCTCGGTTGAGGTAACTCCCGAGGCGTTTATGGCGGTATTGAGGCTTGATGATGACAACTGAGCCGATAGGCGTATACGTACATATACCGTATTGTATACGCAAGTGCAATTACTGTGATTTTTGCTCCCTGCCTGAGGGTGGGGGCGGTGTGCCCGACGTATACGTAGATAGGCTGTGTAAAGAAATTCTTACCTACCGCGGCAAGTGCAAAATTCCTGCATCGACCCTGTTTTTCGGTGGTGGAACGCCCTCGCTTTTGTCCTCTTTGCAGCTTGAAAAAATTGTTTCTGCTCTGAATTTAGTCTTTGATTTTACATCAGAGCTTGAATTTACCCTTGAGGCAAACCCCGGCACGGTAAACGAAGAAAAGCTTCGTCAGCTCCGTGCGCTCGGTGTAAACCGATTGAGCCTCGGTATGCAGTCGGCACACGTAAAGGAGCTTTCGGCACTCGGCAGAATACATACGCAAAAAGAGCTTGTTGATGCCTTCCTTTCAGCGCGCAGAGTGGGCTTTGACAATATAAGCTGTGACCTTATGTACGGCATTCCCCACCAGACAAAGGAGAGCTTTCGTGACACCCTTAACAGCCTTATAGAGCTTAACCCCGAGCATATTTCGGTATACGGCCTTATGATAGAAGAGGGCACGCCGTTTTATGAAATGCAAGATTCTTTGCCTCTTCCGAGCGAGGAGCGTGAGTTGGAGATGTACTACCTTGCAGATAAGCTTTTAACGTCCTCGGGCTACTCTCACTATGAAATTTCAAATTACGCAAAAGAGGGTAAAGAGTCGCGCCATAATCTTAAGTATTGGCACGCGTCAGAGTATCTTGCCTTCGGTGCGGCGGCCGCATCCTTTTTTGGCGGTAAAAGATTTGTAAATACCTCAAACGTCAGTGAATACTTAAAGTCAAACGGTGCATCATATAATACGTGTGAAGTGCTCACAGATACCGACCTTGAGTTTGAATACTGTATGCTGAGGCTCAGACTTAAAGAGGGTATAGTCCTTGCTGATTATAAGGATAAATTCGGCCGTGACTTTAATGACGGGCGCGAGGGAGTAATAGAAAAGATGTCTAGGCTCGGTCTTTTAGAGGCAGGCAAGGAGAGAATAGCACTTACGGCAAAGGGCTTTTACCTTTCAAACACGGTTATGTGCGAGCTTTTGTAGTTTTGCTTGACAAAGATATAATTTTAGGTTAAAATAAATACAGTAAATAATAGACTTACGGAGGTTACCATGGCAGATATTGAAAAGGAAGTAAATGAGGAGCTTGAAAACAATATAATCACCCTTACCGACGAGGAAACGGGCGAGGAGATGGATTTTGAGCTCTATGCAAGATGCACGATAGACGATAATCTCTATTTTGCACTTGTTCCCGTTAACGACGAGGGTGAGGAGTACGTTATTCTCAGAGCAACCGTTGACGGTGACGATATGCTTTTTGAAACTATTGAGGACGACGACGAGTTTGAAAAGGTTGAGGACTATTTTAACGACCTTCTTTTTAACGAGGTTGATTACGACGAAGACTAAATAAATGCAAAATGCAAAATTCAAAATGCAAAATTGAAGGTGCAGATTTAAGTTCAAGTTGATTTTTTCCTGCGGGGTTCGAGATTTAGCTATATTTGAACCGACACAATTACAAAGGGAGCCCGGAACTTCTTCCGTCGGGATGCAGGCCTCCTGATAGGGAACTGTTTTTATACCTTCCCTAATCAGACGTTGGAAGCGCAATGCGAAAGAGAGGGCACCCACCTGGACAAACCGGGTTAAAAATTGCTTTATACGGCCCACGCGGGTTTCATTCAAATTGAATATTTTAAGGTGTGGATTTGGTTTTTCTCCTTCCACACCTTTTAATTTTCTCATTTTTACACTCTCTTCTTCATACGCTTATATAAAGAAAAGAAAAGGATAAGCCGTATGAAAGTAAAATTTAAGGGATTAACCGAACAAGAGGCGCAAAATTCGCGCAATGAGCATGGAACAAACGTGCTTGATAAGGTTAAGTCGCGCGGGCTCGTACGCCGTTTTTTCGATAATTTATGTGACCCGATAATACGTATATTGCTGATTGCTCTTGTGCTTGAGGTGATATTTACCTTCGGCAACTGCAATTTATTCGAGGTGTTCGGCATAGTGGCCGCTGTGCTGATAGCAACGGTGGTTTCAACCGTTTCAGAGTACGGCAGTGAGGCGGCCTTTCGCAAAATGCAGGCTGAGAGTGCCGCGGGCAAGGTAAGGGTATACAGGGACGGGGTACTCAGAGAGCTTTCGGTCGACGAGCTTGCAGTGGGCGACGTAATATTACTTTCGCGCGGTGAGAGCGTGCCTGCCGACTGTGAGCTTTTAGAGGGGCATCTTTTTTGCGACCAATCTGCCTTGAACGGTGAGAACTGCGAGGCAGAGAAGCTCCCCGGCAAGCTAACCGACCT
>JAZRFH010000035.1:0-24460 GCA_045661245.1 Eubacteriales bacterium
CAACCTCTTTCGCTCTGCCGCAAACGTCGGCTTTGAGAGCCTCTTCAAAAAGTCTTATTCTGTCGGGGGTGTTGTGGAAATTAACGATAGTTTCGTGAAGAGTGTCTGCAGGATAGTCGCTGAGCAGGCACTGGAAGTGACCGAATGCCACGGCGCTGTTATAGAACTGCACGGGCTCTTCAACACGGTCAAAGCAAAGCGAATCGGTAACAAAAAGGATAAGACGCCAATAGTCACCATTCTCGTCAATAACGAAATTCTTGCCGTCGCGCGCCTTTACAACGTTAACCGTTTCACGCTCGGGGTCGCCGCCGAGGGCGATTATTTTCTTTCTGAGAAACTCGGTAACGTTAACGTAGTTCTCCATAAGATGCTCGGGATTTTTGAAAACGTTTTTATTTATGCGCTGAAGTATGTATTCGTGGAAGCTGCCGTCGCCATCCTTCATTCTTACAAGTCTTGTATCGTTAATATGGCCGTTGCCGTACGGCTCGGCAGATACAAAGTAACCCTTTGCATCGAATTTTTCTATTAACATTTCTATCTTGCTTTTCATTTTGCTGTTCTCCTTCATAAGTCCTAAGAGGCCTGCACCTATAATTCCTGCATCGTTTTGGTATTTTGCAATCTCGAGTCTGAATCGGGAGGTTTCCGTACCAAAGGAAATATGCTTTATTCTCTCACGCAGGGGAAGCAAAAGATTATCACCCTCACCCGAGATGCCGCCACCTATACATACAACCGCGGGCTGAAACATATTTACTACGTTGGCTACGCCGATTGCAAGGTAATTTATAAAGTCGTTTATCACGGTCTTTGCCGCATAATCACCCGCATCTGCCGCGCGGAAGGCAGTCATACCGTTAACGCGCTCAATATTGCCATCGGCAAGCTTCCACATCAGGCTGTCGGAATAAAGCTTCATTACCCTTTTGCTCTCACTCACAAGTGCGCTTGCAGAGCAATATGCTTCAAGACACCCGCGCTGACCGCAGCCGCACTGCCTGCCGCCTACCTCAACCACCATATGGCCGATTTCAGCCGCAAAGCCGTTAATGCCCTCCCAGATTTTGCCGTCGACTATAATACCGCCGCCGACTCCCGTGCCGAGTGTTATTGCAATAAGCGAGGATTCACCAGCACCGCTACCCCACTGTGCCTCTGCATACGCCGCGGCATTGGCATCGTTTGCAACGAAGACTGGGCGCTTTGTCTTTTTGGCCGCAATCTCACCAAGGTGTGCATTCTTCCACCCAAGGTTAGCTGCGGTTATTACTACACCGTCCTTTACAACGCCAGGAGTGGCTATACCTATCCACTCAATAGCTCCCATACGTACACCCTGCCTATCACACAGACTGTGGCAAAGCGAGGTAATATCGTCTACAATATCCTCACAGGGTCTGGGTGCATTGGTTTTTGTGCTAAGCTTATCAAGAATACGCTTGCTGTCAAGGTCAATAAGACCTACGGCAATGTTTGTACCGCCAAGGTCAACGCCTACGCAATATCTCATAATCTCTCCTTATTTATCTTGTATTTACAAACGTTTTATTAAATTATACAACATAACCTTGACAATTACAAGGTAAAATCGTATAATTATTTGTAGAAAAGACTTAAAATTTGAAATATTTTACAAACAGAGGCGTTTTATGAGAAAGCAGGAAATTATCGATGTGCTCTCTGAGCTTAATAAAATAACGGGCTTCAGAATCTCGCTTCACGGCGCTGATTACAGCGAAATTGCCGCCTACCCCGAAAGAAAAAATGAATTATGCAGACGCATACAGACACTTAAGGGTGAATACAAAATATGTGCCGCGTGTGACAGGGCTGCCTGCCGCGAGGCTCTTACTAAGGGCAAGGAGCATATATACAAATGCCGGTACGGATTTGTTGAGGCGGTAAGCCCACTTTACAATTTCGGCACACTTACGGGCTTTCTTATGATGGGGCAGGTTTTTGAAGAGGGCTGCGTGCCGACAAAGAAGAGTGTGTGCGGGGGGCTTGGTGCAGATGCTGTGCAAATATTTGACACGGTACCCGTCTTAAAGCCCGATATGATAGCCTCGTACGTCAAGATAATGAAAATATGCGCACAGTATCTCACCCTCTCAAACGCAGTGCCGAGCGAGAGGCCTACCGTCGCAGAGATTGCAAAGAGATATATTCACGAGAACTATACCGAGAAAATCGGAATCAAGGACATTTGCGCCGAGATAGGCTGCTCGAAATCGACGCTTATTACTACGTTCAAGGACAGCTACGGCATAACCGTAAACAAATACATCAACGACCTGAGGCTGAACGATGCAAAGAAAATGCTTTTGGAGAACGACAAGAGTATAAGCGAGATTGCGCTTGCATCGGGCTTTGCCGACCAGTCATATTTTTCAAAGGTGTTCTCGGCAAAATACGGCGTGCCGCCCAGCGAATTCAAAACCAAAGGCGAGGGGGAAAATAAAAAATGATTATAGTACATACCTCTGATTTACATCTCGGCTCTGCCCTGAGCGCGCGCCTTGGCGGTGAAAAGCTAAGGCAAAGAAGAGCCGAGCTTAGAGACACCTTTATGAATATTGTTGAGGAAACGACTTTAAGAGGCGCGCGCTTTGTAATAATAGCAGGCGACCTTTTTGACACCGTGAGGGTTTCACAGAGGCTAAAGGAAGAGGTTATCTCCATTATACGCGGGGCAAGTGAGCTTGACTTTCTGTATCTGCCCGGCAATCACGAAAAGCTGGCTCTTCTTGACGGCAGTGTGGCTTTGCCGGAAAATCTTAAGGTTTTTGGAGAAGAGTGGACCTATTATGACTACGGCTTTGTTACGGTTGCGGGCAAAAGCCGTCTTGGCAGAGATTTGTTTGACGGGCTTGTGCTTGACGCTGACCGTAAGAATATCGTTGTGCTTCACGGTGCACTTGCTGAAAGGTCGGGTGACGGTACAGTCGGCTTAAAGGACGCGAGCGAGCGAGGAATTGACTATCTGGCGCTTGGGCACTACCACAGCTTTTCAAAAACACCGATAGACACGCGCGGTGTTGCGGTTTATTCGGGAACTCCCGAGGGTCGCGGCTTTGACGAGGTCGGCAAATGCGGTATATCCTTAATAGATACCGATGGAGTAAATCTCAGTGTGAAATTTCTCCCAACTGCAAAAAGAGAGCACGTAATCTGCCGCGTTGATATTTCGAACGCTAAGGACAGGATAGATATTGACAATGCGGTAAAGGCGGCAATCTCGGATATTGAAGAGCGCAATATCGTAAGAGTAGTTCTCACAGGTAAGCACTTACCCGAGCTCTGTGCCGATACAGAAAGCCTCAGGAACAGGTACTCGGATAGCTTTTATCACCTTGAGGTTATAGACGAGAGCGGCATTGAGATAGACCCTGAGAGCTACAGATACGATAAATCCTTAAAGGGCGAATTTATACGCCTTGTGCTTGATAAGAGCGACCTATCAGAGAGTGAGCGCGACATGATAATAAAAATCGGCCTTGGCGCGCTTATGGGCGACATTGGCGAAATATAGGGGGTGCTTATGAAGCTTATAGAATGTTATATTGAAAATTTCGGCACCTTTGAGCAGTACACGCACAAATTCACGGGTGGAATTAACTGTATGGTATCCGACAACGGCACGGGTAAAAGCACCCTTTCAATGTTTATTTTATCTATGCTTTACGGCATGCCTGACACGAAAAAACACAGCCTTGACGAGAATGACAGGAAGAAATACGCACCCTGGCAGGGCGGACGCTTTGGCGGTACACTGACCGTAGAAATAAAAGGTAAAAGCTATCTCTTAGAGCGCAGCTTTGGCACGAAGGCAGCCGACGACACCTTTAAGCTTTACGAAAAGGAAAGCGGCAAGGAAAGCACCGATTACACGGAAAACTTAGGTGAAGAGCTGTTCGGCATTGACCGTGACGGCTTTATGCGCACCGTGTTTTTATCCGAGAAGAACCTATCCGTGCGCAATGAAAACAAATCAATCTCGGCAAAGCTCTCCGACCTTGTCGGAGTTGAAGGGGATATCGGCGGCTTTGACGAGGCAAAGCGCTTGCTTGACGAGAGGCGCAAGGTTTACTACAAGCAAAGCGACAATTGCGAGATAGCGAGAGTGCGCGCAAAAATACGCACGGTGCGCGACGAATACGATAGATTGCTCGGAGAGAGTAAAAGTCTTGCAGAAAAGGAATCCGAGCTTACCGAGCTTTATGCCGAGCTTAACAGAGCAAAGGACGAAAAGAACACGCTGACAAGGGCGGCGCTTGACGAAGCAAAGGTGCGTGAGAGGTATACTCTTGAAAAGCAATATCTTGCTATGCTCGAAGAAATTAACAAAAACGAAAAGAGCCTAAAAGAGCTTGACGGTTTTTTCGGCGGTGAGGTTCCGTCAGCCGCTGAGATAGAACGCCTGCGGTTTTCACTTGCAGAGGGTGAAAGAATTAAAAAAGAAGAAGCACGCGAGATTGGCGGCGAGTATCTTGAGCTATCCGAAATCTACGGTGACGCGATAGACTTTGACATAATATCGGGTGCGCAAAAGGCACACATCGAGGCAGTATCGCTTGATAGCCAAATTGCAGAAATAGAAAATAACCGTGACGGGAATGCTTTAAAAATGAGAGAGCTTTTTCCTACCTCGATTCCCGATAAAGAAGAGGTTGAGGAAATTATATCGGGGCTTGGCAAGAGCAGGTCAAAAGCACCTCTTGTGACAACTATTGTAGGCATTTTACTTTTACTCTCAGGCGTCCTGCTCGGTAATGCCGTAGCACCGATGTTATATGCTTTTTCAGCTATTGGCTCAGTTTTATTTATCACGGGTATGCTCTTGCGCTCAAAGAAAGAAAGTGCGGGCGACAAGCGAGCTATGCGTTTTATCACCCTGCTCGGCAAAAATACAAATACACCTTTAAAGCTGGCGCTAAGCCGAATACTTGCCGACGTTGAACTATACAGCGAATTAGAGAAGGAGCGCAAATTAAGGCGCGAAACACTCGTAAAAAGGCGCGACGGCATTTACGATATGCTAAAGCAGTTTACAGGTACGTTCAATACGCAAATGACCGGTGACATAGAGCAGGATTTACTTGCTATACGCGAGGGTTATTCAAGGTTTTACAGGCTTAAAATTGAAAACGAAGGCTCAGCTCTCGGCAGGCAAACCCGACTTGCCACTGCAGACGAAATGATTAGGCGCGCATGGGAGTTTACCGACAAATACGTAACCACCTCCGCCGACCCATTTGACGAAATTGCAAGGAAGGTCGGTGATTACAACCTACTTAAGCTTACACTTGAAAAGGATAAGCCGGCTCTCCTGGAGTTTAAGGAGAAATACTCACTGACGGGTTCTTTACCCGAATGGTCTGAGGGCGGTGACGAGGACAAGCGAGATAGGCTGATTGAGTGCGAAGCAAGGCTGGGCGCGCTTACAGAAAGGTGCGGTATACTTAGGGACGAATGCGACCGTATTGCAAGAGATACCGAGAATATTGACGGCGTTGAGGCTGAGCTTGAGGAGCTTGCAGAGCGCCTGAAGAAGTATACCCGAATTTACGAGGCTATACAAAAAACCTCGGCACTTTTAACCGAGGCATACGAAAATATGAATTCAAGGTATATCGGCAAAACCAGAGAAAGCTTTCTGAAATACGAGAGCGCTATCGGCGGCGATGGCGGCGAATATACCGTTAAAACCGACTTTGAGGTACAAAAGAGTGAAAGGGGCGCCATGCACCCCGAGCAGAGCTACAGCCGAGGCACACGCGACTTGATTTCACTTGCTATGCGCCTCTCTCTTATCGACTCGCTATTTGAAATAGAGGCTCCGTTTATAATTCTTGATGACCCGTTTATTGCGCTTGACGACAAGAAAATCAAAAAAGGACGAGCCCTGCTCTCAGAGCTTGCGCGAGGCAGGCAGATAATTTATTTTACCTGCTCAGAGGCAAGAAAAATTTAATTTACATAAGCAAAAAGAGGGAACAAATTGGTTTTTAGCCAAAATGCTCTCTCTTTTCCTTTTAGTGTTATACTTTACTCTTTATTTTTGAGCAAATCGCGGATTTCCTTAAGCAGTGCAACCTGTTCCTTGCATCTGTCCTCTTCCGCCTTTATTTTAGCCGCCTCTGCCGCTTCTGCCTCGGCCTTTGCCTTCGCCTCAGCCTCAGCCACAGCTTGTGCCTCAGCCGCTGCCTCTGCCGCCTTCTCGTCTGCATCGGTAAGCGCGTTTATAACGTTCTGTCTTATTTTTGCCGAGCGCGCCATAACACCGCTTACAATACGCATAACTACGAAGAGTACGAATGCAATAATAAGAAAATCAATAATTCTCTGAACGAACGAGCCCCAAAGAATTTCAACCGCGGGGGTTACCACAACGCCCTCTGCATCAAGAACAGCTTTTTTAACCACCCATACCATAGTATCAAGCGAGGTGTTACCTGTAATAAGCGCGAGCAAGGGTGAAATAAAGCCCTTTGTAAACGCCGTTACTATTGCGGTAAACGCACTTGCAACCGCAACGCCTATTGCCATATCAATTACGTTGCCGCGTGCAATAAATTTTTTAAAATCTTGCCAGAATTTTTTCATTTTTTCGTCCTTTCCTTTGTATGTAAAAATTAAAATGATTTTTAGTCTCTTCCTAAATCGTATAGAGTTATAGCACGTATCTCACGACGTAAAACCTCAATTGCCGCCCCGCGTGCGGTTTTTATCTCGACACCTACAACCCCACCCGGCATAATGTCAAAAAGATTATCAGATAGGGTAGCATCGGTATCGGGAAGCTCTAAGAATACACGCCCTGCATACCCATCGCTGCTTACCGTAGCTACAAAATCACGCACGCTGCCCGAAAGCTCGACTTTAACACGCGGGTCGCAGTATTTGAATTTTTTTGACGGCACGAAAAACAGTGTGCCCGACGAGGTTGTAATAAAGCTATCGGAGAGTCGGTAGTAAACAAAGCACTCGTCGGTCCTCTCCGCTATTACCTCGTCTAAATCAACGGTAAGTATATCCGACGAAGAAAGAGCTCTTGCCGTAATATCAAAGCCGTCACGGAATAATACCCTACCCGACGCGTGGTAAACTGTATAATCAAATCTGCCGTTATGCTCAGCTCTGGTTTCATTTGATACAAAAAAGGTTACACGGGTGCCCTCGTTTACTGCGCTAAGGTATACGTCACCAAACAAGCAGCGCGTTCCGAAGCCAAAGGTCTTAATCTTACCCAGTGCATCAACCGCTGACGGAGAAATCATAGGTGAAGGGTCGGATAAACGACTTAAAATCAAGTGTCTTTCTTCAGAACCGGAGCGCCTTAATGATTTGATTTTTTGTTTCATCCCGTCAGCGGCTATAAGTGCAGTTAAATAAATCTGCTCTGAGATTCCGCGCGGAAATTTATAGCATGCCGAGCTTATAAGCGAGGCGTTATCGGTTAACGTTGAGTGCTCTTCAAGAGTCGGACTGAATATATTTATATCCGACGGCGGTGCGAATTTTCGCAGTGTAGAAAGCTCGGGTAAAGAAGCCGTCGGCTCTGTAACGATAGCATCAAGACTATCAAGCACTACGTGGCACGTATCGTGGAAAAGAGTGCGTATATTTTCGCACGGGGTGCCATGTGTGTAAATTAAGAGTGCCATCGATGGGTGGCAGGCAACAGGCTTAAGGTTATCCTCAAGCTCACGGCACTTAGCCTCGGCATCAGTGTCACACCTTACCTCGTGCCATACGACAATGCCCTCTTCGTCACACAAAGTATAAAAAAGCTCTGTAGGATATACGCCAAGGTCGGGCACCACGAGGGTGTTAAAGCCAAGGGCAGACACCGATTTGATAAGCGAGCGCGTCCTACCCTCGTCAATCATCGGTAAAATTACACTGTCGGGCAAATAGCAGGCTCCGCGGGATAAAATATGTGTGCCGTTAATCTCAAGTGTTGGCATTACCCCCTCACCCTTAATCGAGTAGCTGCATAAGCCAAGCCTTATATCCTTACTGTCTATAATCTCGTTATCGTAATAAAGGTTGACCGTCAGCTTGTAAAGGTTTTGCACACCCAGGCCGCGCGGCCACCATAGATTAGGCTCGCTGATATCAATTGTGCCCTTGCCGCCCGACATACCGCAAAAGTAGACACGCCCACCGGGAGACAGAAGCGTTGCCACAGCGCGCACGCCCGACGCCGCACAAAAGCCGTCAAGCGAAACAAACAGTCTGACACCGCTCTCTTGGAGCTCCTCTCTTACCGAAACGGTACCTACAAGAGAGTGATTGTAAGCGACAATCTCACACTCTCCTATACTGAACGGAGATATGCAGTATTCAGTGGGAATAAAGCCCGCACCATCTAGGGAAATTTTTAGAAGGTTTCTGCCCACTTGTAAATAATTCTTTACATCAAAGCTATGCTTTAGATTATCCGCCCCGGCCGAGCCGACCTTATAGCCGTTGACCTCTACCGTCATAGGTGCTCCTACGCGCCCGAGCTTAATCTGCACCTTCTCAAATGACATAATAAGGGTCGTTACGTCAAGCTCGGAGGTGAATACGGCCAAGGAGTCGGAACGGTATGCTTTGCGGTTAGTACCGTAGCAAACGCCGTCTTCACTAAGTAACGAGCCCTTATCCGGATATGAGACCGGCATAGCGCATGCTGTAAGAGTTTTTTCTCCTATCAAAATATCAAAGCTCTTTATCTGTTGCTTTATCATGTTAAGCTCCATTTTCTTCTTATGCATTCATTTTATCACAAGTTTACAATTTTTTCAACCTTGTATTCACAGTAATTTTATACAAAGCACACATTGCTCTTTTGTATGAACTGGCAAAACTTAAATTGTTTTTCCGAAAAAAATGGGTCGCCTATTGCATTTAAATAAATAATATGATAAAATTATTCTGTAAAAATATTTTCCCGGGAGGAAAGCTATGAATTTAAAAAAACTTTTATGCCTCGGCCTCTTAATCTTTACTGTTTTTGCCCTTGCGGCATGTGCAGGCGAGAATGAGCCGCCTAAGGATACATATTACACAGTTACCTACGACTCAAACGGCGGTAGTGCTGTAACTGCACAGAGCATTAAAGAAAACGATAAGGCTCTTGCACCTACAGCACCCACAAAGAGAGGCTATGATTTTGCCGGCTGGTATATCGGCGAGACTGCATTTGATTTTGACAGTGCAATAACGCAGAACACCACTCTTACGGCTAAGTGGACAAAGGTTACCTACACAATCACGTACAAGGACGGCGATACCACTCTTAACCTTTCACCCTCAAGCTATGATATTGAAACGGACACCTTCAATCTTCCCGAATACACCAAGACCCATTACACCTTCCTCGGCTGGTACACCGATGCTGACTCCGAGAACCAGACAGAGGGCGTGCAGAAGATTGAAAAGGGCAGCTGCGGTAACATTACGCTGTATGCTAAGTTTGTACTTAAGAGATACACGGTTACTTATGAGGTTTACGGCGGTACAAATGCCGAGGGCAACCCCTCTACATACAACCTCAGCACCGTGCCTTTTACACTTGCCGACCCCACTAAGGACGGATTCAACTTTATCGGCTGGTATGCAAACGCTAACTACACAGGCGATAAAATTACTTCTATAACAGAGATTACCGGTGACATTGTACTGTTTGCTAAGTGGGAAGAGATTCCCGACGTACCCGTCGAGTGCGTGCACGTTGATGCTGACGACGACCACAAGTGTGACCTGTGTGACGAGCCCTTTGAGGACGGTGACCAGCCCGAGCCCGATAATGAGTATACCATAATATATAAGGACGGCGAAACTACTCTTAATCTTGAACCCGCAGTTTATGAGTACGGTGTAGGAACAGCACTTCCTCTTTACTCTAAGGACCATTACAAGTTCCTTGGCTGGTATACTACACCTACCTTCGACGAGGGAACTAAGATTGAATCGATTTCCGCAACTCAGACAGGCAACCTTACTTTGTATGCTCGCATGGAGATTGTAAGCTACACCATCGAATACATGCTTCAGGGCGGTACGAATAACACAGAGAACCCCTCTACTTACACAGTGCTTAGTGCAGACAGCATTGAGCTTAAGAACCCGACAAGAGAGGGCTACAGCTTCCACGGCTGGTACACCACTGCCCTCTATACCGAGCAGGTAACAGTGCTTGACGGCAAGACGGGCAACATCGTGCTTTATGCTAAATGGGTACAGAAGGGTCAGTCAGGCGTTCTTACCCCCGAAGATACCTTTGATTAAGCAAATTTAAACCCACGGCATTAAACCGCCAAAGACAAATAAAAAAGCGAGAATAGAGGTATAAAATCCTTTACTCTCGCTTTTGTTTATGTCCAAGACGGATTATTAAGTTGCCGTGGCCCTTGCATTCTCTGAGCCTATAGAGCCACCGCCACCCGTAATAAATAAGGTTTTGCCCGAATAAAACTCCTTGGGCCTCTCGTCCGTCAACTCAAACCTCTCTTGAAAGCAGCCTTTGTGCCGGGCATGTGAGGTTATTTTCCGAGTCTCTCACTAAATCGCTGCAGGAAGTGCCAAATCTTTTTTAAAATTTCTTATCTATCGTTTTTCACCTTTTAATAATCCGCTTGCACGTGTAGTGCAAAATACATTTTATAGCAGGACACACTCATGCTCAAGTTGTTTATTGACATTACCTAAAAAAAGATGTATACTGTGATGGAAAATTACCGTTTGGAAAGCAATGCACAGGGACGAGGTTTTTATGAACTATACCGACAAGGAAAAGGCAAAAAGAATAACCGAGGTGTTTAACGATAACTACGCAATTACGAGAATGTATGCGTGGTATCTTGAGGTATGCCCCGAGCTTATAAACCGCGAAATGATAGAAGAAATGCTGCACGGGTCGGACATAACGGCTAAGGACGCCATTGTTGCGATACTAGCCGAGCTTTTCGGTATTGACGTTGACAGGGGTGCCCACGACAGATATCTTTACCGCAATTACCTCACCCCGTCTGTAAGAATTTTTGATGCGGAGCGATATAAAAGCAACCCGTATTACAGAAATATTAAAATTGACAATATTAAGGACGGCAGGTGGGAGCTTAAAAATGAGTGCTACCCTGCATACCGCGGTGTTATTGCGGGCGATATGATACTGTCTCTGGGCTTTTTGGAGATACCGCCGCTTGGATTTTTTACCGAGGATTTCTATTTTCCCGCGGTGCTTGAGGGCGGCAACGAATGGATGACTCTCACCCCCGTTGACCTTGACACCTCGGATTATGCCATAGAGCGCGCGCACGGCAAGGTTGTTACCTTTGGCCTTGGTCTTGGCTACTACGCGTATATGGTGTCTGAAAAGAGTGAGGTAGAGAGTATTACCGTAGTAGAAAAAAGCCCCGAGGTTATTGCCCTTTTTAAAAAGCATATCCTGCCGCAGTTTCCGAATAAGGACAAGGTTATTATTGTAAACGACGACGCCTATCACTATGCAAAAGAGATTATGCCTAAGGAAGGCTTCGACCTCGCGTTTGTGGATATTTACCGCGACGCTTCGGACGGTGCGCCGGTTTACAGAGAGTTCAAGCGCCTTGAGTGCCTCTCGCCTAACTGCGAATTTTTGTATTGGATAGAGAATTTTCTTATATCAAGGTGCCGTGCCGAAAGGCTTGACGAGCTTATCGGGCTTATTGATGCGTCCGACCCACGCGCTCCGCGCGATTTTCACGAATTTGTTGCATTTTTACAAGAACCGCTAAAACAAACTGTATAATTTGCGATTTTCAAAAAAAATGTATTATTATGTTGACTTTAAGATACCTATGTGATATAATTAATTTACAAATCGATAGGGCAAGCTTATGCCCGGCCCGTGCGTGACTGACGGTACAATAGGTTTAACTATGTGGAGCGCACGAAGGATTTTTGCCGACCGTCTGGGCAGTTCTGTATCCGTTGTAGATATAGGCTGTCTTTTTCTATCTCTACGGGCAAAAAATACTGATTTTTTTGTTATTTCTCAGAAAGGAGCAACCGAATATGGATAAAACAGAATTCAGCGCATGGGCGGGTTTTACCCCCGGTAAGTGGCAGGATAATATCGACGTGCGCGACTTTATACAAAAAAATTACACGCCCTACACCGAGGATGCTTCTTTCCTTTCGGGAGCGAGCGAGAGAACCGAGCGCCTGTGTAACAAGCTTAGCGAGCTTATGAAAAAGGAGCGCGAGGGCGGCGGCATTATTGCTATTGACAACGAAACCGTTTCAACCCTTACCGCTTACCCCGCGGCTTATCTTAGCAAAGAGGACGAGCTTATAGTCGGCTTACAGTGTGCCGCACCCCTCGTACGCGGTATTCACCCGTTCGGCGGTATCAGAATGGCGCGCTCTGCCTGCCGTGCCTATGGCTACGAGCTTTCTGAGAAGATTGAGGACGAATTCAAATTCCGCACAACGCACAACGACGGTGTTTTCCGCGTTTATACAGAAACCATGCGCCAGATGCGCCACGCAGGTATACTTACGGGTCTGCCCGATGCTTACGGTCGCGGCAGAATTATAGGCGACTACCGCAGAATTGCTCTTTACGGCGTTGACTATCTTATAGAGAAAAAGAAGCTTGATAAAAAAGAGCTCGGTAAGCGTTTGATGTCTGAGGACACGATAAGGCTTATCGAGGAGGTACATAAGCAGATTACCTTCCTTGAAAACATCAAGGATATGGCAGAGCTTTACGGCTGTGATATTTCGGCGCCGGCAAGCTCAGCGCGTGAGGCGGTGCAATGGCTCTACTTTGGCTATCTTGCCGCAAACAAGGAGCAAAACGGTGCGGCAATGTCACTTGGCAGAACGAGCACCTTCTTGGATATTTACATTGAGCGTGACCTTAGAAACGGAGTTATAACCGAAAACGAGGCACAGGAGCTTATCGACCAGCTTGTTCTGAAGCTGAGAATGATACGCCACCTAAGAACACCTGAGTACAACGAGCTTTTCGGCGGCGACCCGATGTGGATAACCGAGGCTCTCGGCGGTATGGGTGAGGACGGCAGAACTCTCGTAACCAAAAATTCCTTCAGATTTCTTAATACGCTATACACCTTAAAGCCCTCTCCCGAGCCAAATCTTACAGTTCTTTACAGCAAGGACCTGCCGCGCGGCTTCCGTGAATTCTGCGCTAAGGTTTCTATAGACACCGACTCTATACAGTACGAGAACGACGATATTATGCGCCCGGAGTACGGCGACGATTATGCTATTGCCTGCTGTGTTTCGGCTATGAAGGTGGGTAAGCAGATGCAGTTCTTCGGTGCAAGATGCAACCTGCCGAAGGTTTTGCTTATGGCACTCAACGGCGGTAAAGACGAGCGCTACGGAATGCAAATCGGACCCGAGATGCCGGTTTACGAGGGCGAGTACCTTGATTACGGTGAGGTAAGCGAAAGACTTGACAAATATATCTCGTGGATAGCAGAGCAATACGTTAACACTATGAACGTTATCCACTTTATGCATGATAAGTACGCATACGAGAAAATACAGATGGCTTTGCACGACACTGAGGTTGAGCGCCTTATGGCGTTTGGTGTTGCGGGTCTGTCGGTAATTGCTGACAGTCTTTCGGCAATTAAATACGCACGGGTACGGCCTATTCACACCGAGGAGGGCATAATCACTGACTTTGAGTGTGAGGGAGATTTTCCGAAATACGGTAATGACGACGACCGCGTTGACCTTATCGCAAAGGAAATCTTGCATAAGTTTATAACCGAGCTTAAAAAGACACCTGCATACCGCGGTGCACGCCATACACTCTCAGCGCTTACAATAACGAGTAACGTCGTTTACGGCAAAAAGACCGGAGCGACACCCGACGGCAGACGTGCAGGTGAGCCCTTTGCTCCCGGTGCAAACCCGATGCACGGACGTGAGAAGTGCGGTGCGCTATGCTCGCTCAACTCGGTAGCGAAGATGGACTATGCGGATTGCCGCGACGGTATATCAAACACGTTTTCTATTATTCCCTCAGCGCTCGGAAAGTGTGACGAGGACAGACTCAATAACCTCGTATCAATTCTTGACGGATATTTTACCTCAGGCGCGCACCATATCAACGTTAACGTGCTTGACAGAGAGAAGCTGACCGACGCGATGGAAAACCCCGAATTATATCCCAATCTTACTATAAGAGTGTCAGGCTATGCGGTACACTTCAACAAGCTGACGCGCGAGCAGCAGCGTGAGGTTATAAGCCGCACCTTCCACGACAGGATTTGATATGCAAGGATATATAAGTAAATTTGAATCATTAGGCACAGTTGACGGTCCGGGTGTGAGGGCAGTAGTTTTCACCTCGGGCTGTCCTCTTAGATGCGTATATTGCCACAATCCCGAAACATGGGATGCAAAGGGTGGCAGGCTTACAGATAAGGACGAGCTTGTGGCGCGTATACGCCGCCTTTACCCCTACATAAAGGACGGGGGAGTTACCTTTTCGGGCGGCGAGCCGCTTTTATCTGCAAAATTCTTATGCGAGGTAGCAAGAGAGCTTAAGAGTGACGGCATACACCTGGCTCTTGACACCTCGGGAGCTATTATAAACGAGGATGCGCTGGCTCTTCTTGACCTATGCGACCTTGTACTGCTTGACGTGAAATTTGTGACAGAGGACGCCTATAAGCTCTACACGGGTGGCTCTCTTTGCAGGACTCTTGAATTTTTGGCAATTTGCGAGGAAAGAAAAAAGCCTGTCCACATAAGGCAGGTTACAGTACCCGGTATAAATGACAAGGAAAACGATGTTATTGCTCTTCGCGAGCTTCTTTTACCTTATACCTGTGTAAAAAAAATTGAGCTTTTACCATTCAGAAGGCTGTGCCTGCCCAAATATGAAGCACTCGGGAGACCCTTCCCCCTCGCTGACACGCCCGAGATGGATGAAGAAAGACTTAAGAAGCTTTCTTTACTCTTAAATATGGATTAAAGGTTAACTTTTAAGTGTCGACTTGACTTTAGACAATGCCTATATTATAATCTTAGTAGCATTATAGCAAAACCGAGGTTACTATGAGTGATTTTGAACGCTACGGCGAATATAATGAATATGACGGAGAATCCAAAGGCAAATCAGGCATTATAATGCTTGTAATAAAGCTGGTTATAGCCCTCGCATGCATCAGTGTTGCGGGCGTGCTGGGTTACAGGATTTTTCTTTTCAACTACTACCCCGACGAGGTAAAAAAGCTCTACTATACCGACACACTGACTGCGTACTATAACGAAACCGACGGTCAGATGGGTGTACTTAAGCAGGACTATCCGTATATGTACGACGATGCCGAAGAGGGAAATTTCTTTGGCGGCAACGTGCTTGTTATACGCGGTGCGGGAATGCTGCAGTTTTCTGTAAGATACAACAAATCCGTGTTTGATAAGCTTGAGGATAAGTACGGTAAGAAAATCACGGAAGAGGACTTGATTTTTACTCTTGAGAAAAACCCGAAGGCTGAAGGTGACGCACCAATACAAATAGGTACGCTCGAATACAACGGCAGTGCAAAAATGGCGATGTACGGATATAATAAGCTTGTCTTCTCGGGTATTGATTTTGGCGAGGGTGAGAGTGAGATAAGCTGGATTCGCCTACGCATCACAATACGCGATGTTGATACAGGCAAGGACGAATATTTTATACCCGTGTATCATAATCACGCAGAATACGACACGTTTGAAGAGTACACACCTGCGCGCGACGAGGTGCCGAAGAATGATTAACGACCTTTCGGTACATGCGGCGCCCAGCAACAAAAAGGCAAGCTACGTATGCTACGCATCGCTTTTATCAAGCGCACTTTGTGTTGGCGTTTGCTTTTTTATAGATAAATACCAAGCGATATTCAGCGCGCTTGCGGTTGTATTTATTACTGTTGCAATCGTTATGTACACGCGCTATATGGCGGCAAGCTACATTTATGACCTAACGTCGGACGCAGACGGCAAGCCTATATTTGTTGTGAGGAGCCGCACGGGCAAAAGAGATACCACCCTCTTAAGAATAGACATCTATGCGATTGAGAGCCTGAAGCGGCTTAGCGCAAAAGAAATAAAGACGCATAAATGCGACACGGGTGTGCTGAAATATAATTACTGCCCTACCCTCTCGCCCGATAGCGCGGTGCTTATGACTGTGCGCAGCCACTACGAAAATGCCGACGTCTTTATTGAGGTCAGCGACGAGTTTACAGAGTATTTAGCAAACGTTGCAAAATATGCAAGAGATACTTACACAAGTGAAGAATAAAAAAAGACCGAGCAATCAAAGTGAACCGATAACAGTTCACAAAGCTCGGTATTTTTTTAACCAAAATTTATTTAATGAAATAAATATGTAAATCCGCCCACCCGCTGGGCTCTTAAGATTTCGAGAAAAAACCGCCGTTTTGCGACCTGCAGCTGTAGTTACCTACTGCAAACGGGAGCAAACGGCGGTTTTTACCGAAATATTACAGCCCAGGGTTAGTTAAGCTCTGCGAAGTACTTAATCGTTCTAACCATCTGAGATGTGTAAGAATTCTCGTTATCGTACCAGGAAACTACCTGTACCTGATAGGTGTCGTCGTCTATCTTTGCAACCATGGTCTGAGTTGCATCGAAGAGAGAACCGTAGGTGATGCCGATAACGTCGGAAGAAACTATCTCCTCAGTGTTGTAACCGAAGGATGCGGAAGCTGCTGCCTTCATAGCTGCATTGATACCGTCCTTGGTAACGTCCTTACCCTTAACTACTGCAACAAGGATAGTGGTAGAGCCTGTGCAGGTAGGAACTCTCTGTGCAGAGCCGATAAGCTTGCCGTTGAGCTCGGGAACAACAAGGCCGATTGCCTTAGCTGCGCCGGTAGAGTTGGGAACGATGTTCTGTGCGCCTGCGCGTGCACGGCGAAGGTCACCCTTTCTGTGAGGACCGTCAAGAATCATCTGGTCGCCTGTGTATGCGTGTACGGTAGTCATGATACCGGACTGAACGGGAGCGTAATCGTTAAGAGCCTTAGCCATAGGAGCGAGGCAGTTGGTTGTGCAGGATGCAGCGGAGATAATCTTATCGTCTGCGGTAAGAATCTCGTGGTTAACGCCGTAAACGATGGTCTTGAGGTCATTGCCTGCGGGAGCAGAAATAACAACCTTCTTAGCGCCTGCCTTGATGTGAGCCATTGACTTCTCAGAAGAGCAGTAGAAGCCTGTGCACTCAAGAACTACGTCAACGCGAAGCTTCTTCCAAGGGCACTTAACAGCATCCTTCTCTGCGTAAATTTTGATGGTCTTGCCGTCAACGGTGATGGAGCCGGGCTCAACTACCTTGCCGTTCTCGTTAACTACTGCATCAGAGTAGGTAACCTCATGCTCATAGCGTCCCTGTGCGGTGTCGTACTTAAGAAGGTGAGCGAGCATCTTGGGGCTGGTAAGGTCGTTGATTGCAACGATCTGATAACCCTTAGCGCCGAACATCTGTCTGAAAGCAAGACGGCCGATACGGCCAAAGCCGTTAATCGCAACTTTTACATTTGCCATTTTGAAAATCCTCCAAAAATATATTATTTTTATTTCTACATAAGTACGTAGCAAGAAATCCCTTTCTCGCCATTATATATTATACCATAGTTTAAGAAAATTACAAGTAGATTGGTAAAATTTTATCAATTTCGTTAAACTTTTGTAAAAAGCGGTAAAACGAGCCCAACAATTTGTTGTTTATGCAATTACCGTACTTAGTTGACAAAGTCAAAAAAATATGTATAATATACTTGGAGTAAGCGGGGCAATCGCGCGGTATGGTGCCGAAAGGTATTACCGTGAGGAAAGTCCGGGCATCACAGGGCAGGATAACGGATAACGTCCGCCGGGGGCGACCCTCGGGAAAGTGCAACAGAAATAAACCGCCGCTTTGCGGTAAGGATGGAAAGGCGAGGTAAGAGCTCACCCGAGTCCTTGGTAACAGGGATTCGCTGTAAACCCTATCCGATGCAACACCTTGGATTTCTTTATAGATAGGCGGCCCGCTGAAATATCCGTGGTGGCAGAGCTTTTGCTCAAACTATTCGGTAACGGGTAGTGAAGATAGATGATTGCTGCGCCATTGGCGTACAGAACCCGGCTTACAAGCTTACTCCACTAATATTTTAAGCTCTTGCAAGACCTAGGCAAGTGCTTTTTTATTTTTATATGTCTTGTACGTATCTCTTTTACCACATTTTGCAAACTTTAATTTACATTTATTATAGTAATACTCTGTTTTCTGTTTTTAAGTGTCACTTTGCAAAGCATAGAATATACTGTAAATGCCTCTTAAAAGCTCCAATTTAGAGTTTTTTGTAAATTTTAACGTTAAGGGATTGAAAAGAGGGGCAAAAATATTTATAATATATGGGTAAAGATAGCTTTATACCCCAAAAGGGAGAAAATGAGTTACATAGACGGACTTATATCGGCATTAAAGGCAGGTAAAAAGGACGGACGGATAAAATGCGGCGCTTTAGGCCTGGGCAAAACGAATCTTGCAGTTCTCAATTTTCTTAAAGGGAGTGGATTTGACTTAGTTTTACGTGACACGCGGTCGGGTATTATAATCCCCGAGCAGTTAAAAGCGTACACCGTGCATCTCGGTAAGCAAGCGTTTGACAATATAGACGAGAACGTGCTCTTTATCTCGCCATCAGTAAACAGAAACAGACCCGAAATTACCTCTTTACCGCCAAGTGTTTTAGTTACGTCTGACTGTGAGGAGTTCTTTAAAGCGACACGGGTGCCTATTTTTGCAGTTACGGGCTCTGACGGTAAAAGCACCGTTACAACGCTTACGTCAGCTATTCTCTCAGCGTCGGGTATCTATGCCCCGGCTATTGGCAATATTGGTACGCCATACGTTTGTGCCCCAAATGCGGACGCGTACGTAACAGAGCTATCAAGCTTTAACCTTGAATACTTAAAGCCAAAAAGCTTTGCGGCGGCAATTACAAACATAACGCCGAATCACTTGGATTTTCACGGCAGCCTTGAAGACTACAGGCAGGCAAAGCTTAATATCCTTGAAAACACCGAGCGTGCGGTTTTATGCTACGACGACCCCGAGTCGAGGAGGATAATAAGTGACGTTAAGCCGTATGCAATCTTCTCTACTGCCGTCCCTGAAAGCGAGTTGAGAGCAAAAGCCTGTGCTTTACATCTTTATACGCTTGAGAATGAATTTCTCTGTGCTGACGGGCAAAGGGTTATAAGCACAAAAAACCTTTTGCGGTGCGAGGATTACAACCTCAAGAATATGCTCTGCTCGATGGCACTTGCCGGCGAGCTTGCAAGCATAGATGCAATTCAAAATACATTGACGTCATTTAAGGGCCTGCGACACAGATGTGAGCATATCCTCTCTTACCGCGGTGTTGATTTTTACAACTCTTCAATCGACACCTCTCCCACACGGGCCGCTTCAACGCTTAATTCTCTTAACAGGCGCGTGCGGCTGATACTCGGCGGCCGCGGCAAGGGTCTTGACCCCACCGTTATGAGAGAACCTATTTTAAAGTATGCAAGCGCAATAGCACTTTACGGTGAAGAAGGGGAAAAGCTGCACACTTGGCTCTCTTCTGACAGGGAGCTTTCAAATATACCCCACGTCTATTTTAAAGGCTTTGACCCGGCTGTCGATTACGCGACAAGTAATTTAAATCCGGGTGATACAGTGCTGCTCTGCCCTGCCTGTACGGCATACGGCGAGTTTTTAAGCTTCGAAGAGCGGGGAGAGCGCTTTTACTCACTAATTTACGAAAAATTCGGGCAAAAGCCATAAAAATATAATAAAACAACCATTATAGACCTATAAACTCGTTTATAATATGACTATCATTTAAGATGTCGCAAGACGGATTGGAGAAATAAATGAAGAAAATTCTTACCCTAACGCTATCACTCGTAATTATTTTACAGGCGCTTTTGGTGCTCTCAGCTTGCAATAAAGGCGACGACGGCACACCGAAAGACATGCAGCTTGTTGCAGGCGGTGAGGCACTGGGCTATTATTTCTATGCACCCGAGGAATGGGTGGTTGCAAACCAGGGTAACATAAAGGCTACCTACGTATCGAGCGTTGACTACACGTCCTGCACCTTTACACAAACCAATGTAAACTACACAACACTCAGCGTTCCGTTTAAGGACGCAGTAAGTACAGCATTTGAGCTTGACAGTGAGGGATATCTCAAAGCGCCCTTTTCAGGCTATGAGTTAAAAATATCCGGTGAGAAATGCGATTTTGGAAACGCAACCGAGGCATACAAGTACGTCTTCAGCTACGTATACGAGGAAAAGCCCTTTATGTGTATGCAGATTTTTATAAACTACAAGGACTTCTCTTACCTATTTACGTTTAACTCAAGCGCCAAGGAATATACCGAGGCTGAAGGCACCTATTATCAGTTTTACCTCAAAAACAAGGTACAGCCGATTATTGATAACTTTAAATTCGTAGATAAAAGCGGCGAGGATACCGCACCCGAGTATGAAAGTGACGGCAAGGGAAATATCCTTGTTTCGGACAAGACTAAATCCGGCTTTCAGATGTGGGTAGACGACGACTACAGGGTTGACTACTCAAGCGCTATAGTAAGCGTAACCAAAGAGGGCGGCGGAAACATCACAGTTTCAAAGCTTATCAACAGCACCGTTTCAATTAAGGATAATTACCTTGAAAGAAAGGAGCTGCTCTCTGCTATTGCAGACAAAACAGTCGATAGTGAAAGCGGGCAAGAGGTTAGCACCTTTACCGAGATAAAGGGTGTTATCAAAAACGAAGACGGCACTGAGAAAATGCATATAGTTGACCTGCCTAACGTACGCAGTGCGGCAGAGCTTGAATACACCTACGTGCTTGACGGCAAAACCTATCACGTATACCAGGTGTTTGCCGTGCAGGGTGTTCTCAACGTAAAAGCATACGTCTTCACATTTACGTGTGAAGAGAGCGTTTACAGCACCGAGATTGACGGAGTTATGGAAATACTGAAGAATATGGAGTTCTAAATGCAAATATATCTTGACAACAGCGCAACGACAAAAATATGCGACGAGGCGCTTGAAGTATATATCCGTGTATCAAAAAACGAGTTTGGCAACCCATCTTCTCTTCACGACCTGGGCCTGCGTGCCGAAAAAGAAATTGATAAGGCAAGGAGCGAGATATTAAAATCCCTGAGTATGCGGAGCGGATGTGTTGTATTTACCGCATCCGGCACAGAGGCTAACAATCTTGCAATTATCGGACGCGCACTTTCTAAGGAAAGATACAGACGCGGTTCTAAGATTATAATATCAAAGGGTGAGCACGCATCCGTATCCGAGCCTGTAAAAATGCTAAGGACTCTCGGATTTGAAGTTGTGGAAATTTCGACACGGGGCGGCATTTTTGACCTAGAGGAGCTTGAAAGCGTGCTTGACGAGAAATGTATTCTCGTATCGGTAATGCTTGCAAACAATGAAACCGGTGCCGTGTACGATATCCCCTCTATAGCAAGACTTATCAAGTTAAAGACGCGCGACTGTCTTTTACATCTTGATGCAACGCAGGGGTACTTAAAAATACCGTTTACTAAGGCAGGCACGGGCGCTGACCTTATAACCGTTTCCTCTCACAAAATCGAGGGGCCAAAGGGTGTCGGTGCGCTTATATTTGACGAGAGCGTGATAAAGGCTAAGGCCTTGTCTGCGATTATTCTCGGCGGCGGTCAAGAGGGCGGATTGCGCTCGGGTACTGAGAACGTGCCGGGTATTGCCGCTTTTGGCGAGGCGGTACGTATAGGATTCAGTGAAATGAGCACCCGTGTAGAATATATCAGCGCCTTGCGCGACTATTTGATTGAAAAAATATCGGGCAGCGAGACTCTCGCCTCAGTTTCTCTTACTCTACCAAAAATGCACGTGCCGCACATACTTAATATAACCGTGGCAGGCATCAAGAGCGAAACTCTGTTACATTATTTATCGGCTCGCGGTATCTACGTTTCCTCAGGCTCTGCCTGCTCGTCAAACTCTCACAGTAAATCAGCGGCTCTTTTAGCATACGGCAAAAGCGAGAGCGAGGCAGACTCGTCAGTCAGAATTTCCCTCTCGCACAGAAACACCAAGGACGAGCTTGACGAATTCCTTACAGCTCTCGGTGATGCCATCACAAATCTTGCAAAAAAGAAATAAGCGAGGTAAAAATGCCGAATATTACGCTTATTACCGTAGGAACGGTTAAGGAAAAATACCTTACCGACTGTATTTCAGAATATAAAAAAAGACTCTCCGCCTATTCAAGAATCGAAGAGATTGAAATAAAAGAGGAGAGAATCACAGACGAGGACTCAGAAAAGGAGGTCAGCCGCGCGCTTGAATGTGAGGCTGATAAAATACTTTCCGCTATCCCAAAGGACGCGTTAACTATTGCACTTTGCATCGAGGGTAAGCAGTATACCTCTGAGGAGCTTGCCGATTTAATTAAGCACGGGTGCGACCAAACGGGCAAAATCTGCTTGATTATCGGCTCGTCGCACGGTCTGTCAGACAAAGTAAAAAGAGCGGCTGACGTTAAGCTCTCGTTCTCAAGGCTTACCTTTCCGCATCAGCTGATGCGCGCAGTGCTTTACGAGGCTCTCTACCGCTCCTTTACCATAATCGCAGGTAAAAAATATCACAAATAACTCTCGGGCGGGAAGGCGTGAGCCATTGAGTAATTGCTGTACTCGCGCATACCCGTAACGTCAGAAATAATTTCAATAAATTCAGGCATCGCAACCTGTGTATCGCGCGACTTAAGCTCGGTTTCCATAATACAGGTGTTATGCCACTCGGGATATATATCAATCTCAAAGGTCTGCCCAAGGTAAGAAAAAACGTGGCGGACCTTTTTTATCGGCCGCGTGCCGGCCTTTATACCCTCTTCAAGAGATAAATACTCCTCTTCGCTGATTTCGCGCTCGTCCTCGTAGGCAGACATTTTGTCAATTCTTACCTTCTTGGTTTCATAATATTCGGCGCCCGCAGCACTCACCGATTTGCGTACTCTGTGCGTGATACCCACGGCAGAGGCAAGATAAATTTGCGTTATTTCTATAGTGTGATAACCCGACTGTCTTGCCATATCGCATACGTCGGGCTTTTTTATTACGTATTTCTTTTCTATTTCAATATTCATATTAACCTCACGTGCACTCTTTCCTCTCGAAAAAATTTTATCACCTCGTCCGGAATTTGTCAAGCGAGCGATTGCCAAAAAGCGGCTGAGCCTCTCGCAAATCCGAAGAAAAAGCTCTGACTCGGGTAAATTTGCCGTATAAAGACACTTTTTCGGTCTTTTTACTGTACATAATTTGTTAACATTTTGTAAATCTTTAAAATAAACGTTATTTTTTTCACATAGATGTAGATTTTTTAAATATTTTATGGTATAATCTACAAGGTTATGGGCACGGCAGATTTTTGCCCAAATCCGATTTTTACTTAGCTTATTAAAAAATTTTTATATGGAAGGAAAACAAAAACATGAGCAAGAAGTATGTTTATCTCTTCTCTGAAGGAAACAAGGACATGCGTAACCTCCTCGGCGGTAAGGGCGCTAACCTTGCAGAAATGACCCACATCGGTCTCCCTGTTCCCCAGGGCTTTACCATTTCCACAGAGGCGTGCACACAGTACTATGAGGACGGCAGACAGATCAATGATTCTATCATGGCTGAAATCATGGAGAACATCGAGAAGATGGAGGCTATCACCGGCAAGAAGTTCGGTGACAATGAGAACCCCCTGCTTGTTTCTGTTCGTTCGGGCGCACGTGCATCGATGCCCGGTATGATGGACACCATCCTTAACCTTGGTCTTAACGAGAACGTTGTTGAGGTTATGGCAAAGAAGAGCGGCAACCCCAGATGGGCTTATGACTGCTACAGAAGATTTATCCAGATGTACTCCGACGTTGTTATGGAAGTTGGCAAGAAGTATTTCGAGCAGCTTATCGACAAAATGAAGGAAGAAAAGGGTGTTACCCTTGACGTTGAGCTTACTGCTGACGACCTTAAGGAGCTTGCAAATCAGTTTAAGGCTGAGTACAAGGCTAAGATTGGTGCAGACTTCCCCTCTGACCCCAAGGAACAGCTTATCGGCGCAGTAAAGGCAGTATTCCGTTCTTGGGACAACCCCAGAGCTAACATCTACAGACGTGACAACGATATTCCCTACTCTTGGGGTACCGCAGTAAACGTACAGGCAATGGCATTCGGTAACATGGGTGACGATTGCGGTACGGGTGTTGCATTTACCCGTGACCCTGCTACAGGTGAGAAGAAGCTCATGGGTGAGTTCCTTACCAACGCACAGGGTGAGGACGTTGTTGCAGGCGTTCGTACTCCCATGCCTATCGCAG
>JAZRFH010000036.1:0-74788 GCA_045661245.1 Eubacteriales bacterium
ATAAGGCGCAGCTTCATTTCATTAACAATTCTTTTCATTTCCCACCTCAACCGTGTAGCATACACAAATTTTTAACACGCTCTATGCCCGAGAGCCGTACAAGCTTGCAAAGTGACTCTGAAAGGCCGCAAAGCTCAACCGTCGCGCCAAGCTCCTCTGCCACCTCTGCCCTGCCGAGAATCAAGGCAATTCCAGAGCTATCCATAAACCCGACACCCGAGAAATCCATAACAAGCGTGGTCGGTCGGCAAAGAAACATTCTTCTGTCAATATTCTCTCTGATTTTCTTTGCTGTGTGATGGTCAATTTCACACCCGATATAGGCCGTAAGCGTTCTGCCTCTTTCGGCAAAGGTTACGCACTCGCTTTCCATAATCCAATTCCTTTCACGTCCTTTTTTTGCTATTCTAGCATATATGATTTAAGAAAAATGTCAAACTCTGACAAGTGTAAAAATATTATTTTTCAATCAAGAAGATGCAGCTTTCTTGCGATGTTTATTTTGGTTTCAAGCTTGCGAGACTTGTATATGCTCTCGCTTAGGCAACCAATCTCAGAGTTTACGTAGCCTATCCTGTGACCAATCTCGTATATCATAGCTCTTGCATCTAACGGGCCCACGATTTCCGCCGCGCCCTCAAGTATTTTGTAATTGTAATATTTATATTCCACCTCGGTGCGGCCGGTGCAAAAGCTGTTTACTATAGCCCCCTCCCTTCTTTCAAGGTCAAGGCACAGACCCACGATAATTTTATCAAGCGACTCGGTATAGCCGTATTTTTCCTCTGTTACTTTTTTCTCCCTATTACGCATAAGGTTTCCTCCAATTCAAGTGTTAAATCTTCAAGCTGTTGCTTTAAAAGGCCAAGCTGCTCAAGCGACTCCTCGGCCTCTGCCGTTATGTATTTTAAGTCTGAAATCCAGTCCTCGGCGTCCCCCTCTGCCATACGCGCTACGAGCTCCATAAGCGTTGAATGCAGATTTAAGCGCTCGTTTGTCTGACTGATTTTCTCCCTGATGTTAAATAAATCCCGCTTAATATCCTCAGGCGCTCTGAAAATCGTCGGCGGTCTGCCCTCATAGGTATCGTAATTGGTAAAAAACAAGCTATCTCTCCTTTCTCAAATCTAAAGAATCCAAAGCCCGCCGCGCGGGGCGACACAGACGGGTGGAATTTTTTGTACAAATGCCACGTATAATACTTGTGAGAGAGTAACCCCTGCCGTGAGTGGACTGCAAAAGTAACTCTTTACGTGACTATTCTAGCATACGTTTTGTCACTTGTCAAGTGATTTTCTGAGAAATTTTCAAAAAACTATTGCATATCAGGTGACTTTATGCTACAATGAATTTGTCGAAAATTGCGATATATGTCACAGCGGGTGACAAATAATAAAAAACGGGCGTTATATGTAAAAACGTTAACACTCAAAGAGCTAAAACGCAGGATTGGAGAGAAAATGAAACCGACAAAGCTCAAGGAATTAAGAAAAGCAAAGGGGCTGACCCTTGACGAGCTTGCCCTCTTGGTAGGCACAAGCAAGCAGACAATAAGCAGGTATGAGAAGGGCATAATTTCAAACATTCCGCCCGAGAGAGTTGAGAGCCTGGCTACCGCCCTTGATACGTCGCCCTCTGAGCTTATGGGCTGGGACGGTGAATTGACCCCGCGCACGCATATCGGCACAATGCCGCTGACAGTTAAAAAGCTGCCGATGCTGGGAGAGATAGCCTGCGGTGAGCCGATATACGCACAGGAAGAGCACGAGAGCTTTGTTTCAACCGACGGCAGAATTGACGCGGATTTTTGCCTGCGCGCACACGGCGACTCTATGATTGGCGCAAGAATTTATGACGGTGACGTTGTTTTTATCCGCCAGCAGAGTGTTGTGAATAACGGTGAAATTGCCGCGGTTATCATTAACGACGAGGCGACCCTTAAGCGAGTTTACTATTACCCCGACCAGAGCAAGCTTGTGCTGTCGCCCGAAAACCCCCGCTATGCCCCGCTTGTTTACGTAAACTCCGAGCTTGAAAACGTAAAAATAATCGGCAAAGCCGTAGCGTTCCAAAGCGTGATTTTATAAAAATGCAAAATGCAATTAAATGCAGAATGCAAAATGCAAAATGCAAAATGCAAAATAAGTTTTAGTTAAAGCAAAGAGCATAGACACTTACTATGAATATACAAAGCAAGGATAGAGGAGTGATAGACCTAAATTCTTGCTTTTTAATTTTGCATTTTGAATTTTGAATTTTGCATTTATCCCGCCGTTTCCTTGGCGGGATATGTTCGCCCGGTTGGCGAGAATGTTCCGCCTATTTGGCGAGTTTCATAAATAATTAAAAATAAGTAAAAAAGTCTACTACTAGTGACTATCGCGCACGCGCGGGAGAGAAAAGTTGGCGGTTTAGGTTTTGGTTGACGAAAGAAAAAGCAAGGTTAACAGCCACACCGACTCTCTCCTTGCTTTCGTCCTTAATTTTGCATTTTGCATTTTGCATTTACTTGCATTTTGCATTTCCGTAACTTTCGTCTTAATTTTGCATTTTGCATTTTGCATTTTGCATTTTCTTTACTCCATATATTTTCTGAGCTTATCAATCGCTCCCTTTTCAAGCCTTGATACCTGTGCCTGGCTTATACCTATTTCGTCTGCTATTTCCATTTGCGTTTTGCCCTTGTAGTAGCGCAGCTTTATTATATTTGCCTCGCGCTCGCCTAGCTTTTTGAGTGCTTCCTTAAGGGTGATGGATTCAATCCAGTTTTCGTCCGTGTCGCTCTCGTCGGCCAGCTTATCTATGACGTACATTTTATCTTCACCGTCACCAAACACACTGTCGAAGAGGGAAATCGGCTCGACTATAGCTTCCATAGCCTCGCTTATAGCGCGCTCGGTGGTTTCCAGCCTTTTGGCAAGCTCGGGTATCGTTGCCTCTCGCCCCTCTTTCGCGCAAATCTCTTCCTTTGCCTGAAGTGCACGGTAAGCTAAGTCGCGCACACTGCGTGAAATTCTCACTGCGCTGTTGTCACGCTGATAGCGACGCAATTCCCCGATTATCATAGGCACCGCGTAGGTAGAAAAGCGCACGTCAAAATCCGGATTAAAGTTATCAATAGCCTTTATAAGACCTATACAGCCTACCTGAAAGAGGTCGTCGCGCGAGTCCTTCTTTGAGTTAAATCTTCCGCTTACACTCAGCACAAGCCTGAGGTTTCCCATTATCAGCTTTTCTCTGGCCTCCCTGTCACCCTCGCGAGCGCGGGCCAAAAGCTCCTTCTTTTCTTCTTCCTTAAGTGTCTTTAGCTTTGACGTATCTACACCGCATATTTCTACCTTACCCGACGCCATAAATCCCCCAATACCGTTCTTTTAGTCTAGTATTACCGAAAAATGGTGGATTTACTCGATAAATAGGCACCCGTGTAAAATTTACTTAATTTTTTCAAATAAAAAAGATAGCCCCGTATATAGAGCTATCCTTAAATTTTTTGGTTTTTTCAGTTTATGGGTTCACCTTTTTCGTTAAAGAGCGGGAGCTTTTCAAGATAGATTATATCCTCTCTCTCGGTTGCATCGCCCTCTGCAAGCACGGTCATTTTACCTACTATATTACCGCCTGCAAGATTAACGAGATTTTCAAGCGACAAAAGCGAGCCGCCCGTGCTTATAACGTCGTCTACGATAAGCACTCTCTTACCCTTCATATACTCAGCATCTGCACCGTCGATATAAAGCGTCTGCTTTGCGGCAGTGGTAATAGACTGCGTTTCGCAAGCCACAACGTCCTTCATATAAAGCTTTACAGACTTTCTTGCAAGCACGTATCTGTTTTTTCCCGACTGCTTGCACATCTCGTAAGCGAGAGGAATACCCTTTGACTCTGCAGTGATAATCACGTCGTGCTCGGGTGCTAGCTTTAAAAGCTCCTCAGCGCATCTCACGGTAAGCTCAACGTCACCAAACATAATAAAAGCACCGATATTAAGACCGTTACCTATTGAGCAAAGAGGTAGGTCGCGCTCAAGACCTGCTACCTTAATAGTGTAGAACATAGTAATCTCCATAATATGTAATTGATTTATTATCCTTTTACAGTATACACTATTTTTTTCACGTTTGCAAGTCTTACCCGTAAATTTTGCTTAAACTTTATCTGTAAAAATCGTGGTTGCCGATTGTATAGACGTAAGGCCGATTATTTACTATCCAGTTAGACTGTGCGACACGGGGATTTAAAAAGTACATCGCATCGTCTGAAAGCGAGATACCCTCAAGGCATATCTTAGCCGCAAGCGTTGCGTTGTACGTGGGGGACGCGTAAATTCTGCCGTCTGCCGTGGGGCTGAACTGCACGCCGTACTTTCTGTCAAATATTACGCTGTATATAGTATTCGGGAAGAGGTTCGACTTTACTCTGTTAAGTATTACGTCGCCGACTGCAATCTGACCGAGGAGTGACTCGCCCGAGCTCTCAGCACTGATTATCTTTGATAGCCAGTAAACCTCGTCCTCTCTATAGTAATTTTTTGCACTTAAAAGCGGCTTGTAGCTACCCGTGTAACGAATTTCACTGCTTGTGTCGGCACTCCTTTTAATTCCGAGAGCCTTTTCAAGTGCACTTGCCGGGGCGTATACCTCGCCGTTTGACATAACTATAGTTGGCGAAAAGCTGAATAGGGGGCGGTCGTTTGCATAGATTACAAATCCGCCGTCTGTCGCGCTGAGATATAAGCCGCTAGCGCTCACGGTCACGGTTTTAGTATTCTTGTTATATGTAACACGCGCGCCCGCTACCTTCTCGGCAATTTCACGCACTGAAAGGTACACAATGCCGTTAATTATTGGTGCACGGGTTGTAAGAGTGGACGTGCCGTACCTTACAGCCTTTGAGTTATAGTATGATAAATTCCGCGAGGGTATACCCGGCAGATTATAGTTTATTTTTCTTGCACGTGCGCCTGCAGCAGACTCTTCAGTGCCCACCCGTGCTGCGTTTTCATATACTGCGCTCTCGCTTACATTTTCGCTTGATATGTACTCAGGGCTCTTTATATTCGGGCTTACACCCGCGCCAAACGCAATACCAAGCGATACAAGCGCCGCGCCTGCAACACTTCTTAAATATACAGACCTTTTTTTGTTTTCCATTTTACCTCCTTTTTCCTGTTATGCGGCCACTAACGATAATATTTTACCATATAGCAAGCCATGCCTTCAATGCAAAATATCTGGTAAAAGTGGCAGATAAAAGAAACAAAAGGGATATTTACGTATAAAAACAAAGAGAGAGGAATGCCAAAAAGCACTCCTCTTTTATATTGACTATATAGAATTTATGCGACACGGGTCGCAATTTGCCCCTACTATAGGTCTTCTTTATAGCACGAACGGTGAACTAGCAAACGTTGCCTCTTACAACCAGCACGGCATAACCCGGTGTTGTAATAAGCGCGCCTGTTTCGGGGTCGCGGGTGTAGGTTGCCGCAGGCACGGTTATTGCCCCGTTAAGAGTTGCAAACTCACCTGTTGCCTCGTTGTAGGTGTATGACGTTCCCTCGTCAAGCTCAGCGCCGTTAAGCGTTACGCTGATATCATTAAGGGCGGGCGTAAAATTATCTGTTACCGTCAGATTATCCGTTGCCACAACGGGTACGTTGCCCGTATTCTGAATAACGAAGGTGTAGGTCACTTCGCCATTATCTGTTACAACAAGAGGGTAAAGTGTCTTTGAAATAGAGAGCTCAACGTTCTCTCTTACGGGTACTGTTGCGCTATCCGTCAACACCTCACAGCTTGAAAGAGTCGCGGTATTTGTAATAACCGACCCTTCAGCTAAGGGTGCAAACTCATTCACACGCGCCTCGTATACTATAATTGCGTTACCGCCTGCAGGTACGCTTATTCCGCTGATAGTAAGCGGCTGTGTGTCTGTTACAGTGGGTGGCGGCATTAAAACGCCGTTCTCGTAATACAGCACCGACCCGTCAATATAAGTCAGGGGTACTACGGTGGTGCCGCCCACCTCAAATGCACCGAGGTCGTCCGTAACCGTTACGCCCGTGGTGTCTATCGTGCCGCTGTTTACAATGGATACGATATAGGTGATGCCGTCACCCGCGCCGTAATCGCTTGACGCGGCAGTTTTCGTCATTGTAAGACCTGCAACGATTTCGCCCGCGGTCACGTTGGAATTTATTGAGCTTGAGCCAAGATTAAGCGTTGCCTGATTGTAAAAAATCGCCATTTTTATATCTCCTTTATTTTATCCGGGCGTCCCGAGGAGTATCTCTCCCCTCATGCCCAATATACATTGTATGAAATAAAGGAAAAATGGGTTAACAAAAAGAGGCCACCGTCTAGAAAAGCTGCTATTCGTCGCGGAGCTCGTTCGACCACGAGCCACCACGGCAAAAACACCACTTTCGTGGTTCTTATACATCATTTTATCTATCGGGTGGTTACCGCGTATGCGGTATCTTGCCTTGCGAGGAGATATGAGCTGTACTACGTAAAAAGCGGTACGATTGCCGCTGACTTCACCCCGAGCGGCAATCAAGTGGGAGAATTTCGCCTTTGGCGAAGATACGCGCGCCAGCCACTTGCAAGCGAGCTTGCATGTGCTATAAGGCGGCGTATACGAACTCCGCACCTTGCGCTCTGCGCCTCGGTGCAGAGCTCGATGATGCCCACGAGCCACCAGCACAGGAAAAGAAAAAGCAGGACTCATGTCCTGCTTTCCTGTGCTGGTGACTCGTGGGAGAATCGAACTCCCGTTTCAGCCTTGAGAGGGCCGTGTCTTAGCCGCTTGACCAACGAGCCATATATTTTCTTTCGCGTTTGCTTGACTATTATACAATAAAGACGGCGCTTTGTCAATAGGTTTTTTAAAATTTAAAAGATTTTTTCAAAAGAGAGCGGTTTTTACAAGCAATTAAGGGTAAAGACACGCCTTTTGGTTTGATTTATTATATTTTAGGTGAGTTTTTGCGTGTAGGCTATTGATTTTGCGCGCGTGAGATGCTAAAATAAAAATGGATAATTATGTGAGGTGGCAGAATGGACGCTTTAAGACTTAACCCTGTTGTAAGAAACGTTTCACTCTATGAAAAGAGCATACGCAAGGACGAGTGTGTTGCTTACGACTCAAGGCTTATCTATATAATTTCAGGTGACGTAAGTGCAGTGGTTGGGGGCAAAAAGCTTGGGCATTTATCACCTGGGCACATGCTGTTTATACCTGCGGGAGTGCCCTATAAAATGAAGACGCAGGGTGTGCGCGCTGTGGTTGTTGCCTTTGACCCGGATGCAAGCGTGCCGATGCCCGAGAATTTTGTTTCTGCCGTACCCGTGTGCGATTTTCAGGCGGATTTGTGCCATAGCACCGCAGATTTTCCGCCCTTTGACAAGGTGATGCATTTAACCGAAATGGAGTCTGAGCGCGACGAGCTTATAAAGATGTCTAAGCTTTTTACCTCGGGCGAGGGCAACTTTCGTGCTGAGCTTTCTGCAAGGCTCAAGCTGATACTGCTCAGGCTATGTGAGGGCTTTGACGAGAATGCCCTGCCCTCACGAATGGTAGAATCGCTTGACGATTATATAAGAGAGAATATATCCGAGGAAATCTCAAACACCGAAATCGGCGCGATATTCGGCTACCACCCGTTTTACGTCAGCCGAGTTTTAAAGGAGAAAAAGGGGCAGACCCTACGCCAATACATAATCTCGCACAGGCTCAAGCTATCCGTAAAGCTGCTTGAAGCCACCGACAAGAGCGTTGCAGAGATTGCCGGCGAATGCGGTTTTACAGATGCCTCATATTTTACAAAAACATTCCGCCAGAATTTCGGTATGACGCCAAAGGATTACCGCAATCAATACAAACAGGATTTTATTTAAGAGGATTACTATGCCAAAGCTACCCGTGTTAAGAAAAAACAGCATAATTACAGTAGATATCGAGGATATTACCGACCTTGGCTTTGGCGTTGCAAAGCACTCGGGCCTTGTGGTATTCGTGCAGGATACAGTCCCCGGTGACCGCGCTGAGGTAAAGGTTATTAAGGTTAACTCCTCGTACGCAATAGCACGGCTCGAAAGGCTTTTAGTTTCCTCAGAACAGCGCACGTATGACAGATGCACAGAGGCAAAATGCCGCGCCTGTGCATACAAGGCTATCTCATACGAGCACGAGGCCACGCTTAAGGAAGAAGGGGTCAGACGATTATTCACACCGCTAGGTATAAAGACCCTGCCTATTTTAAAATCAGTATCACAAGCACGCTACCGCAACAAGGCGCAATACCCGATTACGCGTGTCGGCACGGAATATCAAATAGGCTACTTTGCACCCAAAACACACAGAGTTTGCCCTATAGCTGACTGTGTGCTGACACCTGAGATTTTCTCTAAAATTATTGATAAATGCAAAGAATACTTTACAAAACACGAGCTTTCGGTATATGACGAGGAAAGTGGAGAGGGCCTTTTACGCCACATATATTTAAGGCGCGGCGAGCTTTCGGGCGAGGTGCTTTTTACTCTTGTTATAAACGGTGACACTATACCGAATGCGGCCGACCTTATCGACGGCCTTAAGTCTGTGTGCCCCGAGATTGTAGGCATTCTTTTAAACGTAAACAAGGCTAACACAAACGTTATTTTAGGTGACAAATTCGTGACCCTTTACGGGCGCGATTATATTTATGACACACTGTGCGGTGTTAAGCTGAAAATCTCAGCGCCTGCCTTTTACCAGGTCAATCACGATACCGCCGAGCTGCTTTACCGCGAGGCTATGCGGCTAGCCGACCCCAAGCCCACCGACACTCTGCTTGACCTATACTGCGGTGCCGGCTCAATAGGCTTATCTATGGCACACTCGGTGCGCGAGCTTATAGGAATTGAGATTACCCAAAGTGCTGTGCTTTGCGCTAAGGAAAACGCAAGAAACAACGGTATTACGAACGCGCACTTTTTTACGGGTGACGCAAAAAGCACAGAAGCTCTCCTTAAAAACGCAGAGCGCGAGCTTGGCAAGAAAATAGAGCCCGACATTATTATACTTGACCCGCCGCGTGCAGGTCTTGACCCTGAGCTTATAAGCTTTGCAAGCTCGCTCTCGCCCCGAAAAATCGTTTACATTTCCTGCAACCCAAAAACCCTCGCGCGCGACGTTAAGGCATTCGCAGAGCTCGGCTACACGGCAAACGAGGTTTTACCTGTTGATATGTTCCCGGGGACAGGGCACGTGGAAAGTTTAGTTTGTCTGAAGAAACAGACAAACTAAAGCGATATAAATCCTCACGGATTTGAGATATTTGCCTTATGGCAAGCGATATACCTACGGCGCGATATGCCGCGAACTGCGCGGCGTGAGGATTTTATAGAGCGTACTTTCAACCACATTCGCCACAGGCGAATATATCGCTGTTTCGCATTGCGTAACAATATCGCGCTTGCGAAGCAAGCATATCGCGCACCGAAGGTGCATATCGCTTTCGCCCGCAGGCGAAACAACTTTACGAAAGGATAAAGTTATGAACAAGTCTATCAAAGAACTCGCCGTAGAGCTCACCATAGAAATAACCGCATTTTGTGACAACATCAAAGGCAGAGCGGTATTTGTCAATCAACTTTTGCGCTCCTGCTCGTCCATAGGTGCTAACAGTTATGAAGCAAAGTACGCACAAAGCACAGCCGATTTTATAAACAAACTTGAGATTGCGCTGAAAGAATGTTATGAAACAGACTATTGGCTTGAAATCCTATTCAAGGTCGGCTCGATGGATGAAAATACATACAAAGCACTTTCTAACAAATGTGGCGCTATTCGCAGAAAACTCATCGCTTCTATCACGACAGCAAAAGAAAACGCATAAGGACAAACGTGATTCCCCCGCAGTAAAGGGTTCGATATCGAGAAGAATTCAGGAGAAAAAATATGAGAGTAAAACCTTTGTTGATTTCGTTTTGTCTGTTGCTTGTTTTGAATTTAACCGCATGCTCAGGATATAACAACATTATGTACAAACACCTTAGTAATGTTGAAAATTATAAAATATATACGGTTGTAGTTGAAAATATATATGTCTGCAACAAGGAAACGAGAAAACTAGAAAAATACGATGAAACTATTCATGATGAAAGTTTTTTAAGCGCCACTGTTTATTTCGCTGTTTCGGAATTGAATGGTTTTTATGCTGGCGAGTATATACTTAGTGATGGCACTAGAACTGAAAGTATGGTCTTGTTGGAAGTGTTAACTAAAAACAGCGAAACACTTCTTGAAAATGATTTTTACAAGGATTTCAAACCGGGTAATCTTATGGAAATTCAATGTTCGGATTTGGTCTATATGGATACAAATTTCTATTATGCTATCGGTATTAAATATGGCGAAATACAATACCTGAACAGCGAAGATGGTTTACAAAATATTGTTGATATCATGGATAAAGACAGGAGTGTATTTTAGTAAATATACCTTTTGTCGTCCCCACCCACGTAGAAAGTGCAGTGTGTCTTGCACGACACAATGAATAAAAGAAAATGAAACAAACAAAAATTGACCGTATACCGATAGAGCTGCCGGAATGGCTCAAAAAATTGACACGGGGCGCGAATATCTTTGACTCGTCATGCTCACCCGAGGCAAGAGTGTATTATATAAAAGCTGACACGGGGTACTACTTAAAGTGTGCAAAGTGCGGCACACTTGAGCGCGAGGCAGAGATGGACGGCTTTTTTCACAGTCTTGGGCTTGGGCCCGAGGTCTGTTTTTACGACACGGGTAGTGAATTTGACCTTTTGCTGACGCGCGAGGTTATGGGCGAGGACTGCACGGCAGGTAAATATCTTGACGACCCGGGGCGTCTTGCAGCACTTATGGGGAGCATACTGCACCGGCTGCATTGTTGCGATACTCCTGCGTGCCCGAGGCAGGACAGACTAAGCGAATACCTTGCGACGGCGGAAGAAAACTACCGTACGGGGAATTATGACAAGTCGCACTTTCCCGACAGCTTTGGCTACAAATCAGCCGAAGAGGCGTATCGGGTAACGCAAGAGGGCAAGCATATTTTAGTATCTGATACCCTCGTACACGGCGACTTTTGCTTGCCGAATATAATGCTAAACGATTGGAATTTATCAGCCTATATTGACCTCGGTAATGCAGGTGTTGCCGATAGGCACATTGATTTATTCTGGGGTGCGTGGACGCTTGGGTTTAACCTTGGCACCGACAGATACAGAGATATATTTTTTGACTCATACGGCAGGGAATTTATTGACAAGGATAAGCTCGACGTAATTGCGGCGATAGAGGTTTTCGGTTAAGAGCTTACGCACGGAAGGGGCGTTTTAAATGAAAGAAAAGGTTACCCGTTTTTTTGACAGATGCGCGCCTTTTTGGGACGAGCACACAGTAAAGGACACGAAAATAATAAACACTATCCTTGATAACGCAGGTGTCACCGAGGGGAAACGTGTGCTTGACGTTGCAACGGGCACGGGCGTGCTTATAGAGGACTATCTTAGCCGCGTTGTTGCATCGGTTACGGCAGTTGACATTTCACCTGAAATGATTAAGATTGCAAAATCAAAGTTTACCGACAAGAGAGTCGAATTTATTGCGTCTGACGTATTCGATATAATTGCGCCCGAGAGTTACGACTGCATAGTGGTTTACAATGCTTTGCCGCATTTTGCCGACCCCGTGTCACTTCTTCGCCATCTTACAGGCATGCTTGCCCCAGGGGGAACACTGACGGTTGCACACGGAATGTCACGCGAGGCACTGACAAAGCACCACTCGGGCAGTGCTAAGGAAATTTCAATTGATCTCTTACACGAGGACGAGCTTGCAGAGATACTTGCGAAGGAACTGACGGTTACTGTAAAAATTTCAAATAACGAAATGTATCAGGTAGCGGCAGTTAAGCTCATTAAAAATAAATAATTAAATAATAACAATGAACGGAATAACCTTTTGAATTGGTAAATTATGAAAACCTCAAGTAAAAACGCACAACCAAGACCCCGACTTTTAATTGCACTGTGTTGGCTGATATATGCCGCAAGCTACGTTGCAAAGCTTAGCTACAATGCAAACATAAGCCCGATTGGCGACGCGTTCGGTGTCAGCTACAAGGAAGCGGGTGAAGTATCCACCTTTTTCTTCTTTGCTTACGGCATAGGTCAAGTGGTCAACGGCTTGCTATGTAGGAAATACAATCCGAAATTTGTAATATTTATTTGCCTCTTAGGCAGCGCCGGAGTAAATTTTGCGGTGCCGTTTATTACAAGCTTTGAAATAATAAAATACGTGTGGCTCTTAAACGGCGTATTTATGTCATTTTTATGGACTCTTATTATACGCCTTTTATCCGAAACCCTGCCAAAGCGCGACATCTCGCGTGCTATAGTTATAATGGGAACGACTGTGGCTACGGGCACGTTTGCAGTTTACGGCATAAGCTCACTTTTTGCGGCATTTGCATCATACCGCGTTGTATTTATTATAGCGGCGTGCTTAGTTCTTATATCGGCACTTTTATGGATATTTTTATATACTCCGCTTGTCGTGCCCTTAAAGGCAGGACGGGAAAAAGAGGCGGAAACCGAAAAATTAAGTGAAAAAAAGACACCCGTGTCGTCGCTTTTGCCGCTTATCGTAACACTCTCGCTCTTTGCATCAGCAAATAATTTCGTTAAGGACGGGCTTACTGCCTGGACGCCGGATATATTAAAATCGCTTTACAATACCCCTGACTGGTTATCTATACTCTTAACCCTGCTCTTACCGATGCTTGCTATTGGCGGTGTATCGGTAGGTGTGGCATTGCAAAAGAGAACGGGCAATTTCGTTGGCACCTGCACACTATTGTTTACATTCTCAGCTCTTTTAACAGGTGCGGTTATACTCTTACTGTCTACGTCGCTACTCCCCGTTACGGTAGGTTGCTTTGCAATTGTAAGCTGCCTTATGGCAGGCGTAAACAACGTTATAACGAGCGGTGTACCCTTAAATCTGCGTAACAGGATAAACTCTGGCAAGCTTGCCGGGGTGCTTAACGGCTTTTGCTATCTTGGCAGTACCCTTTCTTTATATATTCTAGGTGCTGTGGCAGACGAGTTTAACTGGCAGACGGTGTTTTATACTCTACTTGCCGTTATGCTTACAGTTACTTTGGCAGGGTGCATATATCTTGCTGTACATAGGATAAAAAACAGAGCTTAACCCCTATACGTGTTAAAAATAACAAGAAACGAGGTAGCTTATGCAATCGTTAAGGTATTTATATAGAATAGGAAACGGCCCCTCGTCCTCTCACACAATGGGGCCGATAGCTGCGGCAAGGAGATTTTTATCAGAATACCCGAATGCTATAAAATATGAGGTGACCCTATACGGCTCACTTGCCAAGACGGGGCGCGGGCACATGACCGACGAGGCACTTAAGACGGTCTTTTGCGGCCGTGAGCTCAAGATATTATTTGATTATGATACGCCGACGGCAGTGCACCCTAATACCCTTGACTTTACGGCATATAACAAAGATGGCAAGAGCGAAACCGTGCGTTACTACAGCATAGGCGGCGGCGAGGTTATTATGGACGGTGAGGAGCCGTCGGTGCACAGAGAGGTTTACCCCTTAAACTCTTTTACTGAAATCTCAGAATACTGCAGAGAACGTGATATTCGTATCTGGCAGTACGTTGAGGAATGTGAGGGGCCCGAGATTTTTGACTACCTGCTTGAGGTATGGCAGGTAATGCAGGACGCGATAAAGCGCGGAACGAAGGCCGAAGGAATTTTACACGGGGGCCTTGGAACCGAGAGAAAGGCGCGCTTTTTATCCCGCCAAAGACATATTGACGAGAATGAGGAAACCAAGACGAACCGACTTATCTGCTCATACGCCTTTGCGGTAAGTGAGGAGAATGCCTCGGGCGGTCTTATAGCAACCGCGCCAACCTGCGGTGCGTGCGGAGTTGTACCCGCGGTTTTGAAATTTTTAAAGCCAAAGCGCAATTTCAGCGACACGGATATAGTGCACGCACTTGCCACTGCCGGAATTGTGGGAAATCTTATAAAGAAAAACGCCTCTATCAGCGGTGCTGAATGCGGCTGTCAAGCAGAGATTGGAACTGCGTGCGCTATGGC
This sequence comes from Eubacteriales bacterium, assembly GCA_045661245.1. GTDB lineage: Bacteria > Bacillota > Clostridia > Oscillospirales > CAG-272 > UBA1740. The sequence goes on from JAZRFH010000036.1 coordinate 14,173, forward strand.
GGCGGCCGCGGCGGCGGAGCTTTACGAGCTTGACCTTGACCAGATTGAATACGCGGCAGAGATGTCTATTGAGCACCACTTAGGACTTACCTGCGACCCGATATGCGGCCTTGTGCAGATACCCTGCATTGAGAGAAACGCAATCGCCGCAATGCGCGCGCTGAATGCGGTAAATCTTGCCGACTTTCTGGCAGATACGCGCAAGATTTCTTTCGATATGATAGTTGAAACTATGTATGAAACCGGCAAGGACTTGAAGGTAATGTACCGCGAAACCGCAGAGGGCGGCCTTGCTAAGAAATACGTGAGGAAGGATTAATATGGAGTTCAGTATAAAAGAGTTTTCCGAGCTTAACACACGCGAGCTTTACGAGATAATGAGGGCAAGAGCAGATATATTCACGCTTGAGAAGGGTATGATTTGCCGCGACCTTGACGGCCTTGACTACGAGGCCCTACACTGCATACTTACAGACGGCGGTAAGCTTATTGCATATCTGCGTGCGCTTGTATATAACACGTCCATAAGGCTCGGCAGAGTTATTACCCGTACGCACGGGCTCGGGCACGGAAGAATACTTATGGAAGAGTCGGTATCGGCACTTAAGGCTAAATACCCGAATAAAAAAATAGGTGTGCACGCACAGCACGATGCGGTTGGCTTTTACGAAAGGTGCGGCTTTACCGTCACGTCAGACGAGTTTTTTGAAGAGGGCGTGCGCCACTTTGAGATGGAGCTTAAATAAACACTTACTATTATTTTTTTAACACGGGGGTTACTTAATATGAAAAGGACCTTTGAGAGCGAGCTGCCCGAAGGCTACGCTCAGATATTCACCATTGACGCAAAGCAAAAGAAAACCGGCCTTATTTTAAATGCGGTGTCATTTTTAGTTCAGGGTATACTTTACCTTATCTGTATACCGCTCTTATATATCGGTGGGGAGCCGAATTTTGACATTACCATACCGGAGCTTATGATTTCGGCTGCGGTCCTTAGTGTATCGTTGCTTTTGTACGTAGTCCTGCACGAGCTTACTCACGGTGCGGCATACAAGATATTAACTAAGCAAAAGCTAAGCTTTGGTCTTTCATGGTCATGCGCGTTTTGCGGAGTGCCGAATATATACGTCTACAGAGGAGCGGCGCTTGTTGCGCTTACCGCACCGCTGATACTCTTTACGCTTATACTCACACCTATTACAGTATGGCTATACTTCGTACACCCCGTCTATTACATTATGTCGCTCATTCTTTTGGGCGTGCATATCGGCGGCTGCTCGGGTGACGGGTATATGACCCTTTTACTGCTCTTTAAATTTAAGGATAAAACCCTGCTTTTGCGCGACACGGGTCCGTGCCAAAGCCTTTACATAATGAAAAGCGAGGAATAAAAATGAACGAAAACAATACCCAGAAAAAGAAGCTTATGCGCGGATTTTTGTTTGACCTGTTGCGAGGAGTCGGCATAGGCGTTGCATTTATTATCCCCGGCTTTTCCGGCGGGTCGGTTGCCGCGATACTCGGAATTTACGAGAGGCTTATAGGTGCGGTTGCGGGAATATTCAAGGAGTTTAAAAAGAGCCTCTTTACCCTCTTGCCCGTAGGTATCGGAATGGGCATAGGTGCAGTGTCACTGCTCTTCCCTCTCGAATGGGCGCTCGGCAAAATACCGCTGCCGACAGTATCGCTGTTCGTAGGTCTGACGCTTGGGTGCTTGCCCGTGCTTTACAAAGAGGTAAAGGGTAAAATAACCTACAAAAACGTGCTTGCCTTTGTACTGCCGCTTTTGCTTGCCGTGTCAATGTGCTTTTTACCAATCGGTGAGGACGTTAATTTATACACTCTGACCTTCTTTGGACATATTCTCTTGATACTTATAGGAATTATCGGCTCGTCGGCTCTCGTTATACCCGGTATATCGGGCAGCATGCTGTTACTTATGCTCGGCTACTACAACCCGACGGTTAGTATGATAACATCATTCTTAGGTACTCTCTTAGATGCGGTATCGGGCGAGGAATTTTTATGGCCGGACCTATATAAGCCGCTGATTGTACTATCACTTATGGCAGTTGGTATTGCAATCGGATTTGTTGGAATCTCGGTAATTATGAAGCGTCTGTTTGCCACCTGCCGCCGCGGCACCTACTTTGCAATTCTCGGCTTTATCGTCGGCTCTTTGCCTACGGTTTACGTTTCGACGGTTAAAGAGGCGGGCTACACCTCGGGCAATTTACCGACCTCACCCTGGCACTGGATAGGCTGTGTGGCGGCCCTTCTTCTTGGCTGTGCAATCTCTGTATCTCTCGTTATATATTCAAATAAAAAATCAAAGGCTAAATCGGAATAAAAACTACCCCTTCATAATATACTTGACTAACAAAGTATTGTGGAGGGGCTTTATGTTTATATATTCGATAAGGGCATCGACGCTTAAGATAATCGCGCTCGTTTGCGTGTGCCTTACCGTGCTTTTTACAATTTCCGCGCTTGACAGGGGCACGACGGTATACGCATCTGTCGGCGGCAGGACGGTAAACTACGGCGGAATTAAAACCGAAGAGGACAGAATAAAATTTATTGAAGGCTTTGGGCTTAAGGTAGCGGCAGAGCCGACAGAGGTAGAGGAATTTGCTATGCCGCGCGACCTTGACAGAGTTTTGCTCGGATATAACGAATTACAAAAATCGCAGGGCCTTGATATTTCAAAATACACACGCAAGCGCGTGACCCACTACGCCTACGAGGTAACGAACTACGACTGTGAGGGCAAGGTCTACGTAAACCTACTTATGTACCGCGACAGAATTATAGCCTGCGATATATCCAGCGGCGACCCCGAGGGCTTCGTTTTGCCCTTATCAAGGCTTGACGCGGAAAAATTAAAATAGCAGTAACACAAATCAGGGTTATTCATACTATGTAAATAGGCGGCTACGGTCGCAGAAAATCTTCTTAGGAGAACACATATGAATAACAACTGCTTCTGCCATCTTTTCGACGATAACTGCACTTGGATTATAATCCTTGCTATTATAGTTGTTCTTTGCTGCTGCTGCAATAACTGATAAGCACAAAAATGCCCCTGTAGTAGAATTAAGCCTCTATTACAGGGGTTTTATTATTTATCCAAAGTCGAATCCAACCTCGCCGTCCTTAAGGACAAGCTTAGCCTCGAAAAATTTACCCTTTTTGGAGATAAATCTGTTAAGCTTTGCAGTTTCACCCGTGGCAAGCAGCCTTCTTACCTCGGATATGGGAATATCGCGCTTGCAGATATTTATGCCCATTTTGAATTTACAGCCGTCGTTATATCCCATACAGCCGTAATTGAATTTACCTCTTACTATATTGCGGCCGCAAACGGGACAGGCGCCGACTATCTCACCATACTTGCCCGTGTCGACTAAAGGCATCTCTGGGTTATTCGCCTTATTGTTAAAGATTGCGGCAATCTCGCCCTCTGCAAGCTTCACTGCACTGTCAATCGACATCTGCCCGTGATATACCTTTTTGAGCGCCTTGCCAAGCTCGCTCGTTTTGTATTTATCCATCACGATACCGAGCCTTGCTATAGTTTCAATAAGGTATTCGCCGCCGTCAAGAATGGTGTAAACGTCCTTTTTAAGGTCTATATATCCGCTCTTTTTTGCGTTGTCTATAATACCCGTTCTCGTTGCCTCGGTGCCAAGCTCAAGACCCTCAAATATCGCCTTGTAATCCTCGGCGTCGTCAACCTCGCCCTGCTCCTCAAGCTCCTTGGCCTTTGCCTTATCGTCCTTGAAGGGATTTTTTAGATATTTATTTAAGGTTTCAATGGTGTAGTGCTTGGGGGGCGTAGTTTCCTTCTCTTGGGGCTTAAAGTTAACGTTTACACGCTCACCAACCTCAAGGCGCGGCAAAACCTTATCCTTTACTGTATAATCGTCGTACTTCGTCCAGCCGGGCTCTCTTATAACAGTGCCCTTAAGCGTAAACTCCTCAAAGTCACCGACCTTTATCCTTATCTCGCTCTTGTCAGCCTTACATTCCTCACTGCAGAAAACAGCGACAAAGCGGCGGAATACGGTTGAGTAAACCTGGTTCTCCTTCTCGGAAAGCTTATCCTTCGGCGGAATTTTATAGGTGGGCGTGAGAGCCGAGTGTGACTCAATCTTAGAGTCGTCGAAAATATACTTAGAGTCCTTGAATCTTACGGGATAGCCGAGCTTTGACACGTTTGCAATAATCGCGCGCATCTTATCCTTTTCAGCCGTTGCAAGATACTCGGAGTTTGTTCTCGGGTAGGTAAGATAACCCTCCTCGTAGAGCTTTTGAATTATCTTCAAGCTCTCAGCCATACTCATTTTATACTTTTTACCGAGCACGTTCTGAAGAGTGGAGAGCGAATACAGCTTACCCGGCAGAATTACGTCCTCACGGCTGTTAACGTAGGTCACTACAGCGCCCGCACCGTTGTAGGCAAGGGCGGTTTGCTTTGCCTTGTCCTCCTCGTCCTTTGTAAACCTTTCTTTACTTACAAGCTCAACCTTTTCACCGTGTGTGACAGCAGAGCTTGCGAGTGAGAAATATTTCTCGGGCACGAAGTTGCGTATTTCCATATCCCTGTCGTAAATAGCCTTAACTATGGGCACTATTACTCTGCCCACGCGCAAGAGCTTATCCGACTTAATAGTAGCATACCGTGTTAAATTAACGCCATATAACCAGTCAATGTACGTGCGTGCAAGACCCTCTGATGCGAGGTTATCGTACTCACTCTCGTCCTTCATTTCAGAGAGTGCGCGGCGCACGGTTTCGGGCGTCTGGTCGGGCAGCCAGAGTCTTAGCTGCCTTTTGCTTGCGGTAAGTGCGTTTTCAACGCAAAGCCTTACTATAATTTCACCCTCTCTGTCAGCATCACCCGCGTTTACCACGGTATCAACGTCAGAGCGGTTACAAAGGCGCTTGATTATCTCAAACTGGCGCTTAACACCCGAGTCGGTAGCCTTCTTGTCTGCACTGCGCTTAAGCTCAAAACGGAATTTCTCGGGAAAGCAGGGTAAGTTATCAAGCGTCCACTTACCGCCCGAGGAGCTGCCGTATGCCTCAATATCCACGAGGGAAAAGAGGTGACCGAACGCCCAGGTTACTATATATTCGGAGTTTTCAAAAAAACCGTCTTTTTTATCCATCTTACCGATGCCTGCGACTATGTTGCGTGCAAGGCTCGGCTTTTCAGCAATAATAAGAACCATCCTTCTGTCCCTTCAAATCAATCTGCCCTATATTCTAGCACATTTCTTTTGCCTTTTCCATAGGTTTTGCAAATTTTTTATTTTTCCTCTTTTGCCTCTTGAAATTTTTGGGGTTTTGAAATACCCTCTTTACTTTTATTTAATTTTATGATAAAATTAAGCTGACAACACGCGCACTCTGTGCAGAATGGAGAATTTTATGGCAAAGCTCTATTTCAGATACGGTGCTATGGGCTCTTCTAAAACCGCCCAGGCTCTGATTACCAAGTTCAACTACGAGGAAAGAGGCATGCGAGTATGGCTCATAAAGCCTGCTACCGACGTGCGTGACGGTGAGATTATCCTGCGCTCGCGCATCGGTCTTACGGCAGAATGCACACCCGTAGACTGCGAGCTTGACGTCTTTGAGGAATTTATGGACAAGCACGCTGACTGTGACGTTGTAATTGCCGACGAATGTCAGTTTTTTACCGAGGAGCAGATTGACCAGATGCGCCGCCTTGTTGACGAGCGCGGTATACCCGTACTCTGCTACGGCTTGCGTACAGACTTTTTGACGAAGATGTTCCCCGGCAGTGCACGGCTCTTTGAGGTTGCAGACTCAATAACCGAAATAAAGACGATTTGCGAATGCGGCAAAAAGGCGATAGTCAACGCGAGAATCGACACACTCGGCAACGTTGTAACCGAGGGCTCGCAGATAATGCTCGGCGGTAACGACAGCTATATTGCAATGTGCCACCGTTGCTACAAGAAAAAAATAAAATCACAATCAAGCATATAAGAAAAGAGGACTGAAAAATGGATATTAAGGAAATACTTACTAAATGCGACCACACCCTGCTTGACAGATGCGCTAAGTGGGACGATATTAAGGTTATACTTGACGACGGTATTAAGTACGGCACGGCAAGCGCGTGCATACCTGCGTGCTACGTTAAGGACGCAAAGGAATACGTTGGCGACAAGCTTAAGATTTGTACAGTTATAGGATTCCCTAACGGATACAGCACTGCGGGCGCTAAGGCCTTTGAGGCGCGCGAGGCTATAGAGAACGGCGCTGACGAGATTGACACGGTTATCAACACCTGCCATCTTAAGGACGGCAAATACGAGCTTATCCTTGACGAGCTTAAGGCTCTCAGAGAGGCGTGCGGCGACAAGATACTCAAGGTTATTATTGAAACCTGCTTACTTACCGACGAGGAAAAAATTAAGATGTGCGAGGTTGTAACAAAAAGCGGTGCTGACTTTATCAAGACCTCGACAGGCTTCTCTACCGCGGGCGCAACACCCCACGACGTAGCGCTCTTTGCCGAGCATATCGGAGAGGGCGTCGAGATTAAGGCCGCGGGCGGTATTTCCTCTATTGCCGACGCAGAGGAATTTGTAAGACTTGGAGCTACCCGCCTTGGCACCAGCCGCATTGTAAAGATAGTTAAAAACGAGCAGGGCCACGGCTATTAAGCCACCCGTGTCGCAAAAACAGGATTTTTGAAAGGAATACAGATATGAACGCTTACCCCACCCCACATATAAACGCAACCCCCGCAGATTTTGCAAAAACCGTGCTTATGCCCGCCGACCCCCTGCGCTCAAAGTTTATAGCAGAGAACTTTCTTGAGGGCGCAAAGCTTGTCAACAACGTGCGCGGAATACACGGCTACACGGGCACGTACCGCGGTGAGCGCGTTTCGGTAATGGCAAGCGGTATGGGTATGCCCTCGATAGGCATTTACTCGTACGAGCTTTACAATTTCTTCGGTGTTGAGAATATTATGAGAATAGGCTCTGCAGGCGGTATCAGCGAGAAGGTTAAGATGCGCGACATTGTTATAGGTATGGGAGCTTGCACCACGTCAAGCTATGCCGTACAGTTCGGCCTTGAGGGCACTTATGCACCGATTGCAAGCTACAAAATGCTTAAAACTGCCGTTGAAGAGTGTGAAAAGCTCGGAGCAAGCTTTGCTGTAGGCAATCTTCTCTCCTCCGACATATTCTATAACGCAAATCCCGACGCACGCGAGAAATGGACGCGTATGGGCGTTCTCGCCGTTGAGATGGAGGCGGCGGCGCTTTATATGAACGCGGCATACGCAGGCAAAAATGCGCTTGCTATCTGCACGGTTTCCGACCATCTTCTGACGGGCGAGGCGACAACCTCTCTTGAGAGGCAGAACTCATTTACCGAAATGATGGAGGTAGCGCTTAACACCGCTATCAGACTTTAATTTGAAGGATTTTACTTTATGAAAAACAGGATAAAGCGCGTATTCGTTATCGTGCTTGACTCTCTCGGTATAGGCTACGAGCCCGATGCCGATTTGTTCGGTGACGTTGGCGCAAATACGCTAAAAAGCATATCCGTGTCGCAAAAATTCGCCATTCCGAATTTGCTTTCGCTTGGAATTGGCAATATAGACGGCGTGGATTATCTCGAAAGGAATCCCGCACCCAGTGCGGCGCACATAAGACTGCGCGAGCTTAGCATGGGCAAGGACACGACAGTTGGCCACTGGGAGCTTATGGGTCTTGTTTCCGCTAAGCCACTACCCACATACCCAAACGGTTTTCCGAAAAGAATTATTGACGAGTTTGAAGAAAAAACAGGCAGAGGCGTGCTTTGCAACAAGCCCTACTCGGGAACAGACGTTATACGCGACTTTGGCGAAGAGCATCTTAAGACGGGTAAGCTTATCGTTTACACCTCGGCAGACTCGGTTTTCCAGATAGCGGCACACGAGGACGCGGTACCCGTAGAGGAGCTTTACCGCTACTGCAAGATAGCGAGAGATATGCTTGTGGGCGAGGACGGTGTAGGCAGAGTTATTGCGCGCCCGTTCCATACCGACACGGACGGCAGCTACAAGCGCAGTGACAAGCGGCACGACTACTCGCTTTTGCCCCCGAGAGCAACCGCTATGCGTGCAATCTCCGAGTGCGGCCTTGACGTATTTGGAATAGGAAAGATTAACGATATTTTTGCATCTGACGGAGTTACCGACAGCGTTTATACTAAGGGTAACGCTGATGGAATTGACAGGACCCTCGATGCTATGGCACGCGATTTTAACGGTTTGTGCTTCACTAATCTCGTTGACTTTGATATGGTTTACGGGCACAGACAGGACGTTGACGGATATGCCGCGGCACTCTCATACTTTGACAGCCGCCTGCCCGAGATAATCGGTGCTATGAAAAAGGGCGATATGCTTATAATAACCGCAGACCACGGCTGTGACCCTGCCGACCTGAGTACAGACCATACGAGAGAATATATACCTGCGCTTATATACGGAGAAGGCATTTGCCCCAAAAACCTCGGTACTATAGAGGGCTTTGGCACTGTAGGCCAGCTTGTATGCGATGCGCTTGGCGTGGATTTTGCCGCAGAGGGCGCAGAGAAAATAATTGATTTAATTTAAGTAAACAACAGTTTACATTTTGGAGCAATATGGAGAGAACCGAAAAAGAGTTATACAACGAGCTTTTCAAGCTTGCCAATGCGGCGCGTGCCGCGTCTTACTGCCCTTACTCCGGCTTTTCGGTCGGGGCGGCACTGCTTACAAAGAGTGAAAAAATCTACACGGGTGTGAATATTGAGAACTCGTCCTTCACCCCCACCGTCTGTGCGGAGAGGGTTGCCTTCTTTAAGGCTGTATCTGACGGGGAACGCGAATTTGCTGCTATAGCAATTGCAGGCGGCAAATTTGGCTGTGACCCCAACGAAAGCACCCCGCCCTGCGGCGTTTGCAGACAGGTTATGGGTGAGTTCGCGGATTCTGATTTAAAGATTATTCTCTCGGGCGGTGACACACCGCTTGTATATACCCTTGGCGAGCTTTTACCTATGGGCTTTGACAAAGCAAGCCTTGGGCAATGAGGTGATGCTATGAAAATGTATGATATAATCACGAAAAAGAAGCACGGGCAGGCACTTACGAAAGAGGAGATAGAGTTTTTTGTTACGGGCTACACCGCGGGCGACATTCCCGACTATCAGGCCTCGGCTCTCACAATGGCGATATGCCTATGCGGTATGAACGACGAGGAAACCTGTGCTCTTACAATGGCTATGGCACGCTCGGGAGATATGGTTGACTTATCCGAATTTGGCGAGCTTACGGTTGACAAGCATTCTACTGGCGGTGTAGGTGACAAGACGACGCTTATCGTTGCACCCATCGTTGCCTCTTTAGGTGCAAAGGTTGCAAAAATGAGCGGCCGCGGTCTAGGTCATACGGGCGGTACTGTTGACAAGCTCGAATCCTTTCCCGGCTATGACGTTGCTCTTTCACCCGCGGCATTCTCCGAGCAGGTAAGAAGAATAGGAATTGCGGTTATAGGCCAATCGGGCAATCTCGCCCCGGCCGACAAAAAGCTTTACGCCTTGCGTGACGTTACCGCAACGGTTGACTCGATACCTCTTATTACCTCAAGCATTATGAGCAAAAAGCTTGCCGCAGGCACCAAATCAATAGTTCTTGACGTAAAATGCGGCTCCGGAGCCTTTATGTCAACACCCGAGGACGCAAGGACGCTTGCGGAGAATATGGTTAAAATCGGCCGTGCGTCGGGCAGGCGTGTTTCGGCCTTGATTACGGATATGGATAGACCCCTCGGCCACGCAGTAGGCAATATCCTTGAGGTGCTTGAGGCTCTTGAGGTGCTTTCGGGCGGCGGACCCGAGGATTTGAGAGAGGTGTGCTTAGCGCTTGCTACAGAAATGACAGCACTCTCACTTGATATTCCGCACGAAAAGGCACGCGAGCTTTGCACCGATGCAATAAAGAGCGGTGGGGCGCTTGCCAAATTCAAGGAGTGGATTGGCACCCAAGGCGGTGACACTAGATATATTGACAATACCGAGCTTTTCCCGAGGGCAAGCTTTGCGCGCGAGGTCAAGGCTAATGCTGACGGTTATATTACGGGAATGAATACCGAGAGAATAGGCTCTGTTGCTGTGACACTTGGAGCGGGCAGAATTACAAAATCCGATGCGATAGACTACTCGGCAGGCCTTAAAATTCACAAAAAAACGGGCGATTACGTGACACGGGGTGAGGTTATAGCGACTCTGTACACGAATAAGGAGCTATCTCTTGACACGGCAGAGGCGGCATATCTTGACGCACTGGAAATAGCCGGTGAAAAACCCAAAAGCAACCCGACAATCTTTGATATAGTGCGTAAATAATATAACTGAAGTTAAAATCAGCTGACAGAGTTATCTGCAAGGTAGTCTTTATCAGCTGATTTTTTTACTTTCCGTAATATTACGTTAATTTATTAACTTTTTAAATTATATTGATTTTATTTCGGGCGTGTGGTAAAATATTTCTTGTATAATGTTATTGGAGGGCGGTATTTATGAAAGCATACAGTGCACTTTACGTTATAAATATCGTCTTACAGTCAATATTCACCCTGCTTTTTCAGGTAGGCGTTTGTACGCTTGTTGCCTGGCTTGCGGTAAGTAAGCTTGACGCACCCGAATGGGTGTATGTCCCTGCGGTGCTTTTCGGGGTGTTTACGGGAATTTTTACAATGATACGGTTTGTAATAAGCTCTATGCAGGCGCTTGAAAGGCTTGAAAAGCAAAAGGAAGGAGATAACGGGCAAGGGCCCGCGAGGTAATATGGATAAGTCACTTAGAAAAGAAATTTTGTTTCTTGCACTTGGTGAGTGCGCGGTTGCAATTCTCACCGTGCTTGGCTTTTTAGCCGTGCATTTTATTGCCCGTGACAAAGTGATTTTTGATTACACAGTTGTCACAGGTGCCGCGCTTGGCGCAGTTACGGTAATTATAAATTTTCTTATACTCTCCCTCTCAACCTCACGCGCGATAAACGCATACGTTGCCGAGATAGGCGACAGGGTGCTGACTGACGAGGAGGCAGAGGAATTTGCAGGGACGCATAAGGCAAAGGTGCAGCTTGCCTTCACTCGCTCCTACCTTATAAGAACCGCGACCACTCTTGGCGTGCTTGTGCTTGCCTTTGTTTTGGAGTGGTTTAACCCGATAGCAACAGCTATACCGCTTTTGATGTACAAGCCCGTGCTTTACGTAATTCAGCTTATTAAGAGAAAAGGGGGGTAAGTGTTAATTGCTTTCTTTTACCAAAACGGCCCTTCTAGACCTTGACCTTTCGGTAACCGGGCCAAAGATAATTTTAAGAATCAAGGCACTATGGGAAATGCTTACCGGCGGTGCTGAGGACCCCGACACACTGACGCAAATGATAGGCGGCACGCTTGCAAACCCGATAACTCATACGACCGTTTCGCTTTTCGTTGTCACGCTCATTCTGATTGTGGGTGCATTTGCCGTAACGCGTAAAATCACAAAGCGCCCCGGGCGAATCCAGGTGCTTGTCGAAAAGCTTGTTACTATGCTATACGGCCTTGTCAGCGATACGATGGGCAAGCACAACCTTAAGTTTGCGCCTTATATCGGCACACTTTTTCTCTCGTCAATCGTCGGCACGCTTATCGGAATGACGAAAATCTTCCCGTCAACCACTGCCGACCTATCCGTAACGCTTGCCTGGTCGCTCGTTACCTCGGCTATGGTATGGTATAACAATATCAAAAACTTCGGCTTTTTCAAATGGCTTAAGGGCTTTACCGAGCCGATTGTGGTAATGACGCCTATGAACCTTGTCAGCGAGGTGGCACAGCCGATATCTATGGCATTCCGTCACTTCGGAAACGTAGCGGGCGGCGGAGTTCTGACGTCACTTATTTACGGTGCATTGGCACTTGTATCCCAGCTTTTATTCAGACAGCTGCCGATGGCGGCCCTTGAGGTTATGCCCCCGATATTCCAGATTGGTATACCGGCTGTACTGTCAATCTACTTCGACCTGTTCTCGGGCTTTGTACAGGCGCGTGTATTCTCGCTTTTAACAATGGTGTACGTAAGCGCTGCTTGCCCGCCGCCCGAGGAGCTGCCCGAAAAGAAGCGCAGAGTGAAAAGGGCAAAAACAAACTGAAATTATTAAAATTTAAAAAATAAACTAAACTTAACTTGGAGGAACACAAAAATGATGGAAAAAGAAGCAGCTATGGCATTGGCAGACGGTATCAAGGCTATGGGAGCAGGTCTGTGTATGGGACTTGGAGCTATAGGCCCCGCTATCGGTGAGGGTAATGCGGTAGGTAAGGCACTTGAGGCTATGGCGCGCCAGCCCGAAATGGCAGGCTCTTTGCGTACGAATATGATTCTCGGCTGTGCTATTACAGAAACCACGGGTATTTACTCACTCGTAGTTGCACTGCTCCTTATGTTCTTGTAATAGAGAGGAAAAAATCCCTAAAACAAACAAAAGGAGAGCCCCATGGAGTGGTTTTTAAATGAATTTGAAACCTTTGTCGGAGTTAATTTCTGGACAATGCTTTTCGCATGGTGCAACCTGTTGATACTTTATTTCGTGCTGAGAAAAATCCTCTTCCGCCCTATCAAAAATATGATAGACTCACGCCAGAGTGAGATTGACGGAATGTATTCGGACGCTGAGGGTGCTAAGGCGGGTGCCGAGGCCTTGAAGGCGGAATACGAGAAAAGGCTTGAGGCGGCACGCGACGAGAGCGAGGAGATACTCAAATCTGCACAAAGGCGTGCACAGCTGCGCGAGGAAGCTATTATTGCTGATGCAAAGGCAGAGGCAGACAGAGTGCTTGCACGCGCTGACGAGCAGATAGCACTTGAGAAAAAGCGTATTGCCAACGAGGTTAAGGACGAGGTTTCCAAGATGGCTATAGATATAGCCCGTGCGGTAATTGAGCGCGACGTATCGGAGGACGAGCACCGCGAGCTTATCGACAGCTTTATAGACGGGGTGGGTAAGTAATATGACTTCTGCCAGAAATTACGGCGAGGCATTATTTTTGCTTGCCAGCGAAGAAGGCACGGAAGAAAAAATGCACACAGATGCCGAGTGCCTCTCACTCGCCATAAAGGAAAACCCCGATTATGTAAAGCTCTTGAACACCCCTGCAGTTTCAAGAGAAGAGAGGCTGGCGCTTATAGACCGAGCCCTTCTCGGTATGGACAAAAATCTTATAAATCTTGTGAAGCTCCTATCAGACAAGCATCTTGCACACAAGATACCCGAGGCTCTCTCAGGCTTTTTTGACACTTACGACGAGGCTATGGGAATATGCCACGCAGAGGCTATCAGCGCGCGGCCGCTTACAGACAGAGAGCTTGACAGGCTGAAAACAAACCTTGAGGCCCAAACGGGTAAGACGGTTATTATCAAAAACCTGACCGACCCTACCCTGCTTGGCGGTATGAAGCTGCGCTATATGGGCCGCGAGATTGACGGAGCGCTGAAAACTCGGCTTGACAGCTTTGAAAAGAAGCTGAAGGATACAGTAATTTAAGTATAAAGTTGGTGAACAAATGCAATCAAGAATTGATGATATAAGCAAGATTATCAAGGAGCAGATAAAGCATTACGAGAACAGAACCGAGCAAAACGAGGTTGGCTACGTTATTTCGGTCGGTGACGGTATTGCAAAGGTACTGGGACTTGATAAATGCCGTTCTAACGAGCTTGTGGAATTTGCAAACGGCTCGTTCGGTATGGCACTTAACCTTGAGGAGTCGCTTGTCAGCTGCGTTCTGCTTGGCACGGACGTAGGTATCAGCGAGGGCAGTATCGTTAAGCGTACGGACAGAGTTGTTTCCGTACCCGTAGGCGAGGCCCTTATCGGCAGAGTAGTAAACGCACTCGGTCAGCCTATCGACGGCTCGGGACCGATTGATACCGACACTTACAGCCCGATAGAACGCCGTGCTTACGGTATAATTGAGAGAAAGTCGGTATCCGTGCCCTTACAGACGGGTATTAAGGCAATAGACTCTATGATACCCATCGGACGCGGTCAGCGCGAGCTTATAATAGGCGACAGGCAGACGGGTAAGACGGTTATTGCAACAGACACTATTATAAACCAAAAGGGCAAGAACGTTATTTGTATATACGTTGCTATAGGCCAAAAGCAGTCTACCGTAACGGGCGTTGTTGAAACGCTTAAGGCAAGCGGCGCTATGGACTATACTATCGTTGTTTCGGCAACCGCGTCTGACCCTGCGCCCCTACAGTACATCGCACCCTATGCGGGTTGCAGTATGGGTGAATATTTTATGGACCGCGGGCGTGACGTGCTTATCGTTTACGACGACCTTTCAAAGCACGCTGTAGCTTACAGAGCGCTCTCACTCCTTATCAGACGCCCCCCGGGCCGTGAGGCATATCCCGGCGACGTATTCTATTTACATTCCAGACTGCTTGAGCGCGCGGCAAGGCTTAGCGACGAGCTCGGCGGCGGCTCTCTTACAGCACTGCCGATTATCGAAACACAGGCAGGTGACGTATCGGCGTATATTCCTACAAACGTTATTTCTATAACAGACGGTCAGATATTCCTTGTAACCGAGCTCTTTCACTCGGGTGTCAGACCTGCTGTAAACCCCGGTATCTCGGTATCGCGAGTTGGCGGTAACGCGCAGATTAAGGCTATGAAGAAGGTATCGGGAACGCTTAAGATACTTTACTCACAGTACAGAGAGCTTGCAGGCTTTGCACAGTTTGGCTCTGACCTTGATAAGGACACTAAGGCAAGGCTTGAGCAGGGTGCGAGAATAGTTGAGGTTTTAAAGCAGGACAGAAATTCGCCTATAGCGGTTGAACTACAGATTGCGATTATCTACTCCGTTGTAAACAACCTCTTGAAGGACGTTAAGGTTGAAGATATCAAGAGCTTTGAAGAGGAGCTTTTTGAATATTTGAGTGCTACAAAGGAGAGCTTGCTTGAAACCATTCGCGTATCGGGAGTTCTCACAAGTGAAAGCGAAGCCGAGCTGAGAGATGCCATAATTGCCTGCCGTGACAAGTTTTTAGGACTTAAGGGCTAAGAGGTATAAAGATGGCAGGCGCATCAATGAACGATATAAAATCCCGCATCAAAAGTGTTGAGGGTACGATGCAGATAACCAAGGCTATGGAGCTTGTTGCCACCTCAAAGCTCAGACGTGCAAAGGAGCGTGCGGAGAAAACCCGCCCCTATTACGAGGCGCTCGGCGATATAGTTGCAACGGTAAGGGCATCGGGCTTGCTTTGTGACACGGTGTGGGAAAGACCGCGCGAGGCAGGACGCACCCTTTATATAGTGATAGCGGGTGACAGAGGCCTTGCGGGCGGATATAACGCAAACGTTTTTAGGCTTACGGCATCACTTGCAGGCGAGGGTGACCTTTATCTGCCGATAGGTAAAAAGGCGCTTGAATATATGACCCACCACGGCAAAGATATTTACTCTGACAGCTTTGAGTATGCAAGTGACGTTGGTGTAGGTGACAGCTTGACGCTTGGCAAAATGATAGCGGACGGATATGCAAACGGTGACTTTGACCGCGCGGTTATAGTTTACACAAGATTTATCTCAATGCTGACACAATCTGCAGTATACGAGGAGCTTTTACCCCTTGGTGAGGTAGGTAAGGCGGACACGGCTGAATTTGATGCCGACACGGCCGAAAGCGTGGACAAAATTATAGCGGGATACCTTGGCGGCATCATATTTTCTGCTATGTGCGAGAGTGCGGCATCAGAGCACGGCGCAAGACGCAGCGCTATGAATTCGGCAAACCGCAACGCAGGTGAAATGATTGACACGCTTATGCTGAAATACAACAGAGCGCGCCAGGCAATTATCACGCAGGAGATAACCGAAATAGTATCGGGAGCAGAGGCTCTATAAAGAGAAAGGAATTTGGCTGATGGAACAGAACATCGGTAAGGTAATACAAATAATAGGCCCGGTTGTTGACGTAAAATTTGACACGGGTAAGCTCCCCGAGCTGCTCGGAGCTATAGAAATCGAATACGACGGCAGAAAGGTAGTATGCGAGGTTGCAAGCCATATCGGTGACGATGCGGTAAGATGCATAGCTATGTCAAGCACCGACGGTATGCCAAGAGGTATTGATGCGCGTGACGTGGGTACAGGCATCACAGTGCCCGTAGGGCGCGAAACTCTCGGCAGAGTTTTTAATCTGCTTGGCGAGCCTGTTGACAATTTGCCTGCGCCCGAGAGTGCCGAGAGATGGTGCATACACAGACCGGCCCCCTCGTATTCCGAGCAGGAGGGCACGACGGAGATACTTGAAACGGGTATCAAGGTTATCGACCTTATAGCACCCTATGCGAAGGGTGGAAAAATCGGACTTTTCGGCGGTGCGGGCGTTGGTAAGACGGTTCTTATTATGGAGCTTATAAACAACGTTGCAAAGGAGCACGGCGGTATCTCGGTATTTACGGGTGTCGGTGAGCGCACGCGCGAGGGTAACGACCTTTACAACGAGATGCAGGAGTCGGGAGTTATCTCAAAGACCGCACTCGTTTACGGACAAATGAACGAGCCTCCGGGAGCAAGAATGAGAGTTGCGCTCTCGGGTCTTACTATGGCGGAGTATTTCCGCGACAGAGAGGGACAGGACGTGCTTCTCTTTATCGACAATATCTACAGATTTACTCAGGCGGGCTCAGAGGTTTCGGCCCTGCTTGGCAGAATGCCGTCTGCGGTTGGATATCAGCCTACGCTTGCAACCGAGATGGGTGCCCTGCAGGAGAGAATTACCTCAACCAAAAAGGGCTCGATTACCTCTGTACAGGCAGTTTACGTGCCTGCGGACGACCTGACCGACCCTGCACCCGCTACGACCTTTGCACACCTTGATGCAACTACGGTTTTATCGCGCGGTATAGCATCGCTCGGTATTTACCCGGCAGTTGACCCGCTTGACTCTACCTCAAAAACACTCGCACCCGACGTTGTGGGCAGAGAGCATTACGAGGTAGCGCGCGAGGTGCAGAGAGTACTTCAAAGATACAAGGAGCTACAGGATATTATTGCGATTATGGGTATGGACGAGCTTTCAGAGGACGATAAGCTTACGGTTAACCGCGCAAGAAAAATCCAGCGCTTTCTCTCACAGCCCTTTACGGTTGCAGAGCAGTTTACAGGTATGGAGGGCCGTTTTGTGCCCGTTAAGGAAACTATACGCGGCTTCCGTGAGATACTTGACGGCAAGCACGACGAGTTGCCCGAGAGTGCCTTTCTGTTCGTAGGTACAATCGACGAGGCGGTTGAGAAGGCTAAAAAAATCAGAAGTGACGAGTAATTATGAGAAGCTTTCATATTGACGTTGTAACGCCCGACGGGCTTATCTATTCGGGTGAGATTGAGAGCCTGCTTGTACGCACCGACGCGGGTGACGTTGAATTTCTCGCAGGCCACATCGATTATATCGCGGCACTCGGTACGGGCAGAGCCAGAATCAAAGAGGGCGGCCGTGACAGGTATGCCTCAGTTTCCGGCGGCACTGTAGCGGTAAAGGACGGTAAAGTCAGACTCGTTGCCGTAACCTTTGAATTTAAAGAGGACATTGATATTGAAAGAGCACGCAGTGCGATGGCGCGCGCCGAGGAAAAAATAAAGGCGGCAAGGAGCGAGCGTGAGCTGACCCTTGCTAAAGCAAGGCTACAAAGAGCAATTGCCAGAATAAGAGTCTGGGAGCTCAAATAATCAGATAGCAATACGGGAAAAGGACTAAAATGTATTACGGATATAAAATAAGTGACTATACCAAGAGCCTTGCAGAAAGAGCCGAGGCTGACTGCCGTGAGGTATTTAAAAAAATTGACGAGAACGCACTTCTTTGCTCTGCAAAAATACTGAACGCCTTTCAGAATCAGCGCGTTTCAACCTCAGATTTCATAGAAATCACGGGCTACGGCTATACGGACGACGGCAGGGACAAGCTTGAGAGAATTTACGCAGAGGTTTTCGGTGCAGAGGACGCGCTTGTAAGACCGCAGATTATGTCGGGCACGCACGCACTTGCAATAACGCTCGGTGGCTTACTTAAGCACGGAGATACACTCGTTTACGTATCGGGTGAGCCGTACGACACCTTAAGGAGCGTTATCGGTACGGCGGGAGATAGCAGAAACTCGCTTATCAAGTGCGGTATAAAATACGAGGAAATCAACCTTGTGGGTGACGAATTTGACCTTGATGCAATAAAAGAGCGCTTTAGTAAAGATTTTGTAAAGGTTGCGGCAATACAGCGCAGCCGCGGTTATTCGCAGAGAAAAAGCCTTGTAATTGATAAGATAGCCGAAGCTATAAAGGTTATAAAAGAGGTGTCACCCGATACTATAGTTATGGTAGACAACTGCTACGGTGAGTTTACAGAGGACCGTGAGCCCTGCGAGGTTGGTGCTGACGTTTTTGTCGGCTCAATGATGAAAAATCTCGGTGCGGGCTTTGCAAAGAGCGGCGGCTACTGTGTAGGCCGTGCTGATATAATCGAGGATATTGCCGAAAGGCTGACTGCCCCCTGTGTTGGTAAAAGCCTTGGTGCAAACTTTAATCAGCTTGCTGATTTTTACAAGGGATTTTTTATGTCACCGACGACGGTTGCGGCAACGCTTAAATCAATGGCGTTTGCGGCAAGAGTGCTTGAGCTTGCAGGCTTTGAGGGTGTGTCACCGAGATATGACGAGAAACGCACCGACATTGTGCAGACTATAGATTTCTGCGACCCCGACAAGCTTATAAAATTCTGCAAGGGCATACAGATGGGCTCGCCCGTTGAGTCATACTGCATACCCGAGCCGGGCGATATGCCGGGCTACCCCCACCCCGAGATAATGGCGGCGGGAACGTTTATTACGGGTGCTACAAACGAGCTCTCGTGCGACGGACCCCTTTGCCCGCCTTACACGGCGTATATGCAGGGCGGCCTTACCTACGACTACGGCAAGCTTGGCGTAATGCGCGCGCTTGACGAAATGCTGGATTTATCATAAGCAAATAATTATTTACATACAGGAGCACAGAATGAACAAGTGCTATTTAGTGGGTGCAGGTGATTTTTTTGGTATGCCGACGCCCGACGGGGGCGACCTTGTAATTGCCGCAGACGGCGGATATAACCATTTAATCTCACACGGGTTGCGGTGCGACCTGCTTATAGGCGACCTCGATTCCCTTGTCGGTGGGCCACCCGAAATAGAGCTTATACGCCACCCCGTAAAAAAGGATATGACGGATATGTACCTCGCATATCTTGAGGGTGTGCGCCGCGGATACACGGAGTTTGAAATATACGGTGCATCGGGCGGCAGAGAGGACCACACGCTTGCAAACTACTCGCTTTTGCTGTATGCAAGGGAGCAGGGTAACAGTGCGGCTCTCTACAGCAAAAATGCCTGCGCACGTGTTATAAAAAACGAAAGTGTAATTATTACGGGTACGTGCGGTAAAACTCTCTCGGTTTTTGCTTTTGGCAAGGACGCTTTGGGAGTTGATATTATAGGTGCGGAGTACGAGGCCCTTGGAGTAAACCTCTCAATGTCATTCCCCCTTGGGGTATCAAACAGCTTTAAAGACGAGCCTGTTACAATTAGTGTGCGTGATGGGGCTTTACTGATAATTTCAGAAATTTAAGTTTTTCACTTGACAACGCAAGTTTCACTTGCTATAATACTCTTGAACCGAACAGAATAAATATCAGGGGTGCTCTCGGGCTGAGATAGCGTTTAGCTAAACCCTTTAACCTGATACGGATAATGCCGTCGTAGGAAGATTATAAGTGGTTTTTTCCATTATATTTAACACCGCACGGATATCTATCCTGTGCGGTATCTTTATTTTTGGAGGTTTGTTATGAGAAACAAACAAATTACCACTCTTTCAGAGTGCGCGGTAATGATTGCACTCGCCTTTGTGCTGAGCTGTGCCAAGCTTTACGAGATGCCCCTTGGCGGCTCAATTACCGTCGCAAGCATGCTGCCTATTATGCTAATCAGCATCAAATACGGCACACTTTGGGGTTTAGGCTCAGCATTTCTTTACTCCGGCACGCAGGCACTGCAGGCTTTAGCCGCCGGCAACGTATTTCCCTACTGTGAAACCGCACCGACGCTTATACTCTGCGTTCTTTTCGACTACTTAGTACCCTTTACGCTTATAGGTCTTTCGGGCGTATTTATGAAGAACGTGAAAATCAAGAGCACCGAGGCGCGCGCGTATATCGGTATGACACTGACTGTAGCACTGCGCTTTGTATGCCACTATATCACGGGCGTTGTAATATGGGGTCAGTGGGCACCCGACGGAATGGGTAAATTCCTTTATTCCTTGCTTTACAACGGCGGATTTTTGCTGCCCGACCTTTTAATTTGCATAGCCGCCGCGGTTTTGATGTTCAGAAAGAGCGAGATACGCAAGCTTTGCTGTCTTGATAAATACAAGGCATAAATAAAAAACAAAGGGAACAGAGCCGAATACTCTATTCCCTATTTTTATTTCTCGGTCTGCCTGCGCGGTCCGCGCGGCTTTCTCTGCCGTATCTTTCTTCTCGCAGCCGTGCGCACAAGCGCGTCTTTAAATTCGGCCAGCTGCTCCTCTGTTGCTTTGGAAACCGTACGGCGTGCGCGCCAGGTTTCATTAAAATTCTTATGTAGCTTAAGAGATAATAGCATATCTCCGCACTTTTCGCATTTGTAATGAAGCGTGTATCTCTGCCCCTTTGAGTGCAGAACCTTGCCGTCGCTTATAAGCTTGCCCTTGCATATCGGGCAGAGGGGATTTGCCACCGCATCGTCTGATAGCATCTCGCCTATCGTAACGTATCCGTCGTCGCCTGCGTCAGCGTCACCTATAACGCCCTCTTCAAGAAACTCGCCCCCCCTCTCATTGTAGGTGCGAATACCGAGGGCAATATCAAGCTTTTGCGCCACGAGGGCGGTGAAATACGCATCGTTGAGCGCATCGTGAGCCGGCAGGTTCATTGGAATACCGTAGTAATCCATCGCGTATTCAAGCGCGCGCTGCTTTGAGAGGCCGTCGGTCTGCCTTGAGAACATCAGCTGTAGGTCGTAGGTGTTGTTAAGCCAGCTCTGGTCAATGGAATTGACATGAAAATTCTCTTTCAGCATCGGTATATCGTCAGGGCCCCAGGTGAGAAAAGCAAAATCCTCACCGCACCACCGCCTGAAGCTCTCTGCCGCCTCGGTAAGCGGTGTGCCAACGTCCATCTGCGCCTGCGTAATACCCGTAAGGCTTGATACGTGACTGTGTAATTTTTTAAAATACTTCGGTTTTACTATTATTTGATACGAACCGCATATACGGAGCTTTGAATCGAGCTTTACAGCGCCGATTTGAATAACCTCGCCCCTAAGTCTTGCCGAAAGCTGCCTTTGCACGGCAAGTGCCTTTTGTGCGTATGCCTGGTTCCATTCAAGGTCCAGAGTTATATAATACATTTTTATGTCCTTGATTACTTTTTTACAACACATTGATTTTACCATATAGGAGAGGGAAAGTCAATAGATAAAGACTGCTATATCAAAATATCTTGACAAGTAATATAAGTTAAGCTATAATATACGTATTATTTTGAAATTTGTCGGAGGCTCACGAAAATGGAAAAAGAAATAATATCGGATATATTTGCCTCCTGTGTCTTCAGCGAGGACGTTATGAGGGAAAGACTGCCCAAAGAGGTATATAAATCCCTGCTTAACACCATAGCTACGGGCAAGGAGATTGACACCGGAATTGCCGACATCGTGGCAGGAGCTATGAAGGATTGGGCAGTTGAGCACGGTGCTACACACTTTACCCATTGGTTCCAGCCTCTGACAGGCGTTACCGCGGAAAAGCACGACGCATTTTTAACACCCGTAGGCTCGGGTAAGGCGATAATGGAGTTCTCGGGCAAGGAGCTTATCAAGGGCGAGCCCGATGCATCAAGCTTTCCCTCAGGCGGCTTACGAGCTACCTTTGAGGCGCGCGGATATACTGCGTGGGACCCGGCATCTTATGCGTTTATAAAGGACCAGTCACTTTACATACCCACGGCGTTCTGCTGTTCCACGGGCGAGGCGCTTGATTCGAACACACCCCTTTTCCGCTCTATGGACGCGATAAGCGCAGAGGGCTTAAGAATCGTAAGGCTCTTCGGTGACACTACGGCTAAGCGCGTTACCTCAACCGTAGGTGCTGAGCAGGAGTATTTCCTTATTGACGAGGGTGACTTCAAGGCAAGGCGCGACCTATTTTATTGCGGACGCACGCTTTTCGGAGCGCCTGCTGTTAAGGGTCAGGAGCTTGAGGACCACTATTTCGGTGTTTTGCGCCCTCGCGTTTCGGCATTTATGCACGAGCTTGACACCGAGCTTTGGAAGCTTGGCATCAGCGCAAAAACAAAGCACAACGAGGCAGCCCCCGCACAGCACGAGCTGGCGCCCATTTACTGTACTACTAATATTGCGGTTGACAACAACCTTTTAACTATGGAGGTTATGAAGACCATAGCCCCGAAATACGGAATGGCCTGCCTGCTTGCCGAAAAGCCCTTTGCAGGTATCAACGGCTCGGGTAAGCACAACAACTGGTCGCTCGGCACAGACACGGGTATAAACCTTTTGCGCCCGGGTAAAACACCTGCACATAACAAGCAGTTTTTACTTATGCTTGCCGCGGTTGTACGCGCGGTTGACGAATATCAAGACCTTTTGCGTATTTCAAGCGCAACCGCAGGCAACGATTGCCGTCTTGGCGGCGGCGAGGCACCGCCCTCTATAGTGTCAATATTCCTTGGCGACGAGCTTGATATGATTATTGATTCCATCATAGCGGGTTCGGATTATTCGGACGAAAAGAACAGCAAATATATGTCACTTGGCATTCCGTCGATACCCAATATCAGGCGCGATACCGCTGACAGAAACCGCACCTCGCCCTTTGCATTTACAGGCAACAAGTTTGAGTTCCGTATGGTGGGCTCGTCGCAGAATATCGCACTTGCGAATATAGTTATCAACACCTCTGTTGCAAGTGTTTTGCACGATTTTGCAGACGAGCTTGAGGCGGCAGGCGATTTCGAGGCAACCTTAACCGAAATTATTGCGCGCACCTTTAAAAATCACAAGCGCATAATATTCTCGGGCAACTCTTATTCTGAGGAATGGGTAAAGGAAGCTGAGGCGCGCGGTCTATCCAACTTCCGCACCTCTCCCGAGGCTTACGCACATTTTACCGACGAGAAGAACGTTGAGCTCTTTGGTAAATTCGGTATTATGAGCGAGTCGGAAATGCGCTCGCGCCGCGAGATATTCTTTGAGAGCTACAGAAAGATAAAGAATATTGAGGCAAAGACGATGCTCGAAATGACGATACGCGATTACATACCTGCCGTTACGAAATACGTAGGTGCGCTCTCAAGCAGTGTTGTCAGCACCAAGGCCGCCCTGCCCACAGCAAACACTTCGGCAGAGAGTGACCTTATCGAAAAGCTCTCAGACCTCTTAGCAAGAACCTATACTGCGTACAACGAGCTTATGCGTGTAGAAAATATTGCGGTTAAAAAGACCTGCGACGAGGAAGCCGCCTTCTACTACAAGACGAGCGTTATACCGAAAATGGATACGCTGCGCCGCGCGGTAGACGAGATGGAAATCCTGTGTGCCCGTGAGTATTGGCCCGTGCCTACCTACGGCGACATCACGTTCAGAGTATAAAAATAAAAGCAAGAATAAAAGGAAATTTCAGTTGCGAAAAAGCCTTAATATTCTTGCTTTTTTATTTTTGTTTTTAGCTTAAATACGGTATTACGTATCTTATTACACACTCAGAGATAAGGGCCGTGCCAGCACCGCCAAGAGCAACCAGAACCATTCCCCGCTCAAAATAAGCCAGCACGAGGCACACGGCAAACGCCAATATTCCCGATACTATATTACCCGTAGCATATATGACGGTGGGAAAGGTCATAACCGTGAGCACAACGTACGGCACGTAAAAAAGAAACGAACGAATAAACGTGCTTTTGATTTTGCGCTTTATAAAAAGAAGCGGTAAGAGCCTTATAAGGTACGTTGTGAGCGACATAAGAAAAAGGCACACGAAAAATCTGATTTCGGGATTCACGCTTCACCCACCCCGCTTTCCTTAATAGGTGCCGCGATGGCAAAGACGGCACTTACAGTCACAGTACATATAACTATAACAAAGCCCGAGGGCACTTTATTTAACACGGGTATGTAGTAAAAGGCAGAGGAAAGCGCCATAGCACAGAGAACGCAGATAAGCGTTTTAATACTCCGCTTAGCCGCAGGCAGAACTATAGCAACGAACATCGCGTAGAGCGAGATTGACAGTGCCGTTACGAGCACGCTCGGCAAAATACTGCCTGCCGCTGAGCCAAGGAGCGTGCCAAGCGTCCACCCAAGGTAGGGTAAAAGAATCAAGCCCTGCATATATCTTCTGCCGAGCATTTGCTCTTTGCCTATAGCAACCGCAAAGATTTCGTCGGTATTGGCAAAGCCAATGAGAAGCCTATCCCTAAGTCTTACGCGGCGGCCGAGCCTTTGAGTTAGTGAAACTGACATCAGGGCGTACCTTGAATTTATAACGAGCTGAGTAGCTACGAGCTCAACAAACGCACCGCCGCCGGCTATTATCGGCACTGCCGCAAGCTGACCTGCCGAGGTAAGGTTAAACATTGATATAAAGAGCGCCTGATACCAGGTAAGCCCCTCTGCAACCGACAACAGACCAAAGCCGAATGACACTGCAAAATATCCAAGGCAGATAGGAAACCCGTCGCGCAGGCCCATTTTAAAATTATTGTTTTCCATTTTATTCCTTAAACTGATATGCGTAAAGCTTGCTGTACTCACCGCCAAGGCCTATAAGCTCGTCGTGAGTGCCGCTTTCAACTATGCCGCCGTCGTCTATTACCATAATTCTATCGGCATTTTTAACTGTTGAGAGTCTGTGCGCAACCACTATAACCGTTCTGCCGCGCGAGAGCTCCTCAAGAGATGCCTGTATCTGCATTTCTGTAGCATTGTCAAGCGCGCTCGTAGCCTCGTCAAGAATTAAGAGCTTGGGGTTTTTGAGGAATACCCTGGCTATTGAAATTCTCTGCTTCTGCCCGCCCGAGAGCTTAACTCCGCGCTCGCCTACCTGTGTATCGTACCCGTTCTCAAGCGTCATAATATAGTCGTGTATATTTGCGCGCTTTGCGGCAAGAATAAGCTCCTCGTCGGTGGCGTCGGGGTTACTGTATGCGATATTCTCCCTTACTGTGCCGTCAAAGAGAAACACGTTCTGCGACACTATACCTATATTGCGCCTAAGACTCTCAAGAGTTATATCCTGAACGTCAACGCCGTCTATCGTAATTCTGCCGGATATGCAGTTATAAAAACGCGGTATAAGGTTACAAAGGGTACTCTTTCCGCCGCCCGACGGGCCGACGAGAGCCAAGGTCTCACCCCTGCCTATATTCATAGAGAGGTCCGAAATAACCATTCTTTCGTGCGCGCCGCCGTCACTCTCATAGCCGAAGGTTACGTTTTCAAAGGCGACGTCGCCCTCTATATCCTCAATCACGACAGTGCCGTTATCCGCCTCTGACTCAAGGTCCATAATCTCGGTAAAGCGCTCAAAGCCCGATATACCGTCCTGCATCTGCTCAACGAGCGTTACTATGCGGCGTATGGGATTTAAGAACATCGAGATGTAAAGTAAGAACGCGGCAAACTCACCGGGGTTAATCTCACCGTATATAAGAAACAGACCGCCGGCGAAAACTACGAGCAGATACAAAAGGTCGGTCAAAAACTCAACCACCGCGGAGAATGAGCCGAGCGAGCGCATAGCATCGCTTCTGTAACGGGCAAATATTTTGTTTACGCCGAAGAACTTTTTAATCTCGTGGGGCTCTGAGGCATACGCCTTAGTTTCTCTGATACCCGTAATGGAGTTTTCAAGCGTTGTGTTTATCTCGGACATTTGCTTACGCGAGGCACGCATCGCACGCATCATTGAGCGCCTTGAAATTACCGTAAAGATAATTATAAAGGGGATAACCGAGAACATTATAAGCGTCAGCCGCCAATCAATGCCCACAAGCACTATGAACGAACCGACAAACATAAGGGCGGCAAGAAAAATATTCTCAGGGCCGTGGTGGGCAAGCTCTGAAATATTCTGCAGGTCGTTCGTAAGCCTTGAGAGCAAATCTCCCGTCTTATGCTTATCAAAATAGGTAAAGGGCAGTCGCTCATACTTAATAAACAGGTCGCGGCGCATATCTGCCTGCATTCTTACGCCTACAACGTGGCCAAGATACCCGACTATATAATTGCACACCGCCTTTAAAATGTAGACAAGTAACAGCACAACAGCACCTATAACTATAGGTGTTACGGTATCTCTGTAGGCGTAGTCGTTTATCATTTCCTTTGCTATAAAGGGATAAACCAAGTTACATGCCGCAAGCACTACTGCGGCAACCATATCAAGCACGAAAAGCCCAAGATGGGGCTTATAATAGCTTATAAATCTTTTAATCATTTTCTTTCCATTCCGTCACTCGGGACAAAAAAATCAAAACTCCCTGTAGCCGTATTTATACGCAAGCGCACGGCGCGCCTCGGGGTCTGAAGTACCCGTTTTCTCTGCTAAGAGCTGAAAGCTCCTTTTAAAATCTATTTCTCCGCTCTCACAAAGCCCGTGTATTGCCGTGTCAATATCTTGAGCGCTGTATCCCTTACCCATAAGGCTCTGCTTTATATACATAGGGCCGCGCAGCTTGGAGTTTGCGAGCACAGACACAAGGCGCATAAGCTGCTCCCTCTCATTTATATATCCGTGCGCCACACAGTCCTCTACCGCAAAGCGCACCGCACTGCGCGAAAATCCTGCACGCAAAAGCTTAAGTGTGAGCGTGCGCTCGCTGTTGTCTGCGTAGGATAAAAGCGAAAGGGCGCGGCGCAGGGCACGGAAGCGCTCGTCGTCCTCTGCAATCACCTTAACAGTATCACTGTCAAGCCCGTCACCCTTAATCGGTGAGCCTATGTTACTGTAGACCTCGCCGGTCACGGTATAGCACTCGCGCTTACCGTCTATAACAAGGCCTATAGAAATATATCCCTTTTGCCGTGACTCTTTTACGTATATAACCTTATACATAAATTCTCCTTGTGCAAAGGCCGCCTATTTAAAGAGAGGGCGAAGTATGTAAAACCCCGCCCTAACCTTTGCCGTATTGACTTAGAAATTAAAGCTCCTCGTCAAAATCCTTAATCTCAAAATCGTCGTCTGAAAGCGTATCTTCACCGGTAGAGCCGAGGCTTGCAACCTTCTCCTTAATCTGTGCCTCAAGCTTAGCCATAAACGCAGAATCGGACTCGATAAACTTACGCACGTTGTCCTTACCCTGGCCGAGCCGGTCGCCCTCGTAGTAGAACCAAGCGCCGCTCTTTTCAACTATCTCAAGCTTGATAGCCATATCTATAATTTCGCTGGCCTTTGAGATACCCGTGCCGTAAAGAATATCAAACTCGGCAATCTTGAAGGGGGGCGCAACCTTATTTTTAACAACCTTACACTTTGTATGCGCACCGTATGCCTCGGAGCCGTTCTTAAGCGTTTCAACACGGCGCACGTCAATACGCACAGACGCGTAGAACTTAAGCGCCTTACCGCCCGTAGTAACCTCGGGGTTGCCGTACATAACGCCAACCTTGTCACGGAGCTGGTTTGTAAATATAACTATACAATTAGACTTTGCAATAGAGCCCGAGAGCTTACGCATAGCCTGCGACATAAGCCTTGCCTGCACGCCTACGTGAGATGCGCCCATATCTCCCTCTATCTCCTGTCTGGGAACGAGGGCGGCAACAGAGTCGATAACTATAATATCAATAGCACCCGAGTTTACGAGCGTTTCGGCAATTTCAAGCGCCTGCTCACCGCAATCGGGCTGTGAAACCAAGAGATTATTGATATCAACGCCAAGGTGCTTTGCGTAGATGGGGTCAAGCGCGTGCTCTGCATCTATGAAAGCGGCCTCACCGCCCTGCTTCTGCACCTCTGCGATAACGTGCAGTGCAATAGTGGTTTTACCAGAGGACTCGGGGCCGTAGATTTCGGTAATTCTGCCCTTGGGGATACCGCCGACGCCCAGCGCGAAGTCAAGCGAGAGCGAGCCTGTTGACACAGCCTGAACGTTCATAGCAGCATTCTCGCCAAGGCGCATAATCGAGCCCTTGCCGCACTCCTTTTCAATTCTTGAAATGACGGTTTCAAGCGCCGCCTTTTTATCGGATAATACCTTCTTTTCGCCCTCTTGAGCGGTTTTCTTAGCTGCCATATTTATATCTCCTTCATTTTATCAAATCAAAATCAGACTAAAACAGTCGCGTTGCGCCTACAGGGCGGATATTAAGCGGCATTGCCGAGCCCTTGCCGAATACACGGTCCATAAGCTCACAGTATGCCTTAAGCTCGGTCTTGGGTAAAAACACCTGGATAGTACCTGCAAAGCCGCCACCGTGTACGCGGCATGCGGCCGCCTTACCCGAAAGAAATCCGTCGGTAATTGAAAGAGCAAGCGAGAGCCCCTGCTCC
The DNA here is from genome assembly GCA_045661245.1 of Eubacteriales bacterium. GTDB lineage: Bacteria > Bacillota > Clostridia > Oscillospirales > CAG-272 > UBA1740. The sequence continues at coordinate 42,924 of JAZRFH010000036.1, forward strand.
TTGACGTTAATATTAGTGTATACGTTCTGCAAATACTTAAACGACGAGGTGCCCGACTCATTGATTACAGCGAGGAACTTATCAATTTCACCCGACTCAATAGCGGCCTTTGCCTTCTCAACTCTGCCATTTTCGCGAATAAAATGAATCGCACGGAGAATTGCCCTGTCACCAACCATCTCTCTAAGCTCGGGAATTTTAGAGGTCAGCTCCTCTTCTTCTATACCGCGAAGAACCTTTTTGCCAAAGCAAGCCGCTACAGCACGCATCTCAGTGGGAATTGACGCATAGTCGTCGTTAAGATTTGCGTGGTTGCCGCCCGTATTTACGATACAAAGCGAATATCCCGCATCCGAAAGCGAGAAATCTATAGGTTCAACCACAGGCTGTGCCTCATTCTCAAAATCTATGTATACAAAGCCGCCTACAGCACAAGCCATCTGGTCCATAAGTCCACAGGGCTTGCCGAAATATACATTCTCGGCATACTGAGAGAATTTCGCAATCTCCTTATTGTCAACTCTGCCGTCGTTATAGAGGTAGTTAAGTATATTTCCAATCATAACCTCGTACGCCGCGCTTGAAGAGATACCGCTGCCCTTTAACACCTCTGTATTTGAGTAAGCGTCGTAGCCGCCGATATTAAGCCCATGCTCGCGGAAAGCATTCGCAACGCCCGCGATAAGCGCTGAGGAGGTGTAGTTTTCAAATCTGTCACTGTCGGTAATATTCATAAGCGAAACCGTGTCCTCAGCATAGCCATCGGACAAGAACCTTATAACGTTGTCGTCATTCTTGGCAACGACTGCGATTATATCTCTGTCAATAGCACCGGCAAATACGCACCCGCGGTTATGGTCTGTATGGTTACCGGATATCTCGCTTCGGCCCGGTACCGAGAGAATATACAGCTCTCTGTTATCGCCGAAACGTTCTGTAAATTTATCAATGGCCGAAATCAGTCTCTCTGTCTGTGCCCTTACGTTCTGGTAAAGGTGTGCGTAGCGCTCAAGGCCGCCGCTGTGTAATAGTCTTTTAAGCTCGTTTGCATTCATTGGGATTTCACCTATTCTTTTTAAATTTATTTTTTAATTCATTTGCACATCCGGTAACCTCAGAAAGGAGTACACTGTACGGCTTTATCTGCCCGTCCTCAGTATCAACAAAAACCCTTACCGCATCCCTCTCGTGGCGGAACCAGGTAAGCTGACGCTTTGCATATCTGCGTGAGGAGAGTTTAATTTGCTCTATTGCAAGAGGCAGCGTCGTCCTGTTTTCAAGATACTCTATTATTTCCTTATAGCCTATAGCAGATGCCGCCGTGGTGCCCGCCTTGAGCATTCCCTGCCTCCAAAGGTCCTCTACCTCAGCAAGCAAGCCCTCGTCAAGCATTACGTCAACCCTTGCATCAACTCGTTTATAAAGATTTTCTCTGTTGTGGAAATCAAGTGTTATCATGCCGATTTTGATATCCGGCTGTGCTATGCGCGAAAGTGCGTCAAAATAGCTCTTAGGTTTACCTGTAAGCTCGTAAATTTCAAGCGCTCTTACTACGCGTTTTACGTTGTTTTTATGCGTTGCAGCAGCACTTTCCGGGTCGGCGAGCTCAAGCTTTCTATAAAGCTCGTCGGCTGTGTATCGGCTGAGCAGCTGCTCTCTCAGCTCCGCATCGGATGGCGGTGAGCCAACAGCCTCGCCGCGCATAATAGTGTCAATATAAAGCCCCGTACCGCCTACAAAAAGCGGTGTTTTACCCCTTGACGTAATATCCTTCACCGCCGCCATAGCGTCAGCGCGGTAAGCTTCTGCACTGTAGCACTCAAGTGGAGATAAAAAATCAATCAGATGGTGGGGCACTGCCGCACGCTCCGCAGCCGTTGCCTTTGCGGTACCGATATCCATACCGCGGTAAATCTGCATTGAGTCACAGGATATAATCTCCATTCCCGACTCCCGCGCGATGTCTATAGACAGTGCCGTTTTACCCGATGCTGTAGGGCCTGTTATGGCAAGAGCGTAAGTCATAGCGACACTCCGTCAAGCCACTTTTTCATATCAAGGAAAATCTCGTCCCTATTAGTTTCGTTAAATAACTCGTGCCGTGCACCCTCGTAAAGCTTGATTTCAAGGTCCTTTGCGCCGAGGAGCATAAGCCTTCTGTAAACCTCTTTTATACCCTTGCCGTAATTGCCGACAGGGTCATCCTCTCCGCTCATAATAAGAGTACGCATATCCTTGGGATAATTACTGAACCAGCCGCGGCTGTTGCACTCCTCCAGCATTCTGAATAAATCACAGTATCCCGATGCGGTAAAGTAAAATGATGCCAAAGGGTCATTCTTTTTGCCCTTTATAGCCTCTGTATCACGCGAGAGCCACGCATTTCTGCCCTCGCTTTTATCAAATCTCTTGTTATAGCTGCCGAATGCGAGCGCCAGAATAAGCTTGCTCCTGTTTCTATCGCCCTTAATGAGCGCGACCGTGCGCGCAAGAAATCTGCCCATCGGTGCCAATGGATTTTTACCGCCCGTGCCGTGTATGATAACCGCACGCATACTGTGAGGATGGCGAACCACGTAGAGCCTAGTGATAAACGAGCCCATGCTGTGGCCGAGCACTACAAGCGGCAGGGTCGGATACGCTTCACGCAGGTATTTATTCATGGTGTGCATATCTTCAATTAAGTAGTCAATACCGCCCTTTTTTGCAAAGTAGCCAAAATCCTCCTCGCACTTAGCACTTCTGCCGTGGCCAAGGTGGTGGTTGCCTGCAAATATATACCCCTCACCTGTGAGAAACTCTATAAGATTAAGGTATCTGCCCGGGTGGTCTACCATTCCGTGCGCCAGCTGAATTATGCCGCGCGCGGTTTTATTCTTCGGTGTGTATATATCCGCGTGAATAGTATTTACGCCATCACTCGACGGATATGTAATTTGTTCGTAGTTATAGTTCATTGCAAAATTCCCTCAAAAATCAGCTTGTGTACTTTTCAAGAAAATCTATTACCTCGGCCTCTGTAGGTACCGATACGTGAGCACCGCGCTTTGTTATCGCTATACCTGCGACTACAGAGCCGTACTGAACGGCGCCCTTAATATCACCGCCGCTTATAAGATACCTCAGCACAAGGCCCGCGTTAAAGGCATCGCCCGCGCCCGAAGTATCAGCAGGCTTACCCGCATTTATCGGGGGTATCATAAAATAATGCTTGCCGTCGTATATAAACGCGCCGCGCTCACCCTGCTTTATAACGAGGTACTTGCACTTAACGCGCCTATAGAGGCTGACCGCCGCACGCAAGGAGTCCTGCGCACCGATAGGCAAAATGCCAACGAGCTTTTCGGTTTCCTCTTCATTCGGTGAGAATATCTCAACGGGCGGCAAGCTCTCAAGAGGATAACCGTCCTCAGCGTGGGCAGCGTCAAGAAAAACGGGAATACCGCGCGCCTCAGCACAGGCCAAGGCATAAATTGCAAGCTCAACGGGAAGGTCAAGCGAAAGCACAAGCGCATCGGCAGAGGTGGCAAAGGCATCTCTTATGTTGTCTTTAGTAAGACACGCACCCTCGTAAATCACACGGCGCACGCCGCCCTCGGTCTTTATATTTGCGTATAGAGCGGTAGAAAGGCTTGCATCAACCTTAACGCCCGAGGTATCAACACCGCCCTCGCGCAGATAAGTATATAACTGCTGACCGTGAAGGTCGCGGCCGAGCTTTGTGGTAAGCGTAGCCTCTGCACCAAGGCGCGAGAGGGCAAGAGCCCAGCCGATACCCGAGCCGCCCGGTATATATGCAACACCGCCGTCGTCCCTAATCGTTTCACCCTCGTCGGGTATTTTATACATATTCATAGTAAGCTCCATGTGCGAGCCGCCTATGACGAGAATTTTTTTCTTCACTTAAAAAACCTCACTTCTGTGAATTTTTAAGAAATCTCGGTTAAATCTCACTTATAGGTGAGAGCTTGAAGATACCTGCACCCGGAGCAAGCTCGTCTGCAAGCGTTGCCTCTCTTGCACGGCAGGTGAATACAAAGCTCTGATATCCCTCGCCTGCAAGGTGCGAGAGCGATTTCATCATAGAGCGGGCACGCAGATTGTCCTGATGTGCAAAGCTCTCGTCAAAGCAAATCGGCGGCTTTTCGGTATAGAGCATATCTATTAAGGCCATTCTGACCGCAATATAAGCGAGGTCGCGCGTGCCGCCCGAAAGGAAGTCAACCGATTTCTGCTCTCCAAGCTCGGAAAGATAGCTAACCTTAAGACCGCCCGACACGTCAAAGTCGCGATACTTTTTATCGGTCATAATACCCATAAGCACGGTCGAATACTCGCCAAGGCGAGGGGATATACCCGCACGTAGATTATCCGACGCACTCTCGATAGCCTTTTGTGCGACAAAGTATGCCTTATGCTTATCCTTAAGCTCCTTAATGCGTGACTCCAGCATATCAAGCCTTGTATGTATCTGTGCAGGGTCGCCCGCACGGCTCTTAAGGAGCACAAGCTCATTTTCAACCGCAAGAGCAAGCTTATCCTGCTCTACGATTTTAGCCTTATACGCTGCGATGCCCGTGATAATCTCGTCGTGGTTTATCTGTGAGAGAGCCTTTCTCTTAAGCGGAGAAACCTGAGCTCTAATATCAATCTCATTTTTATCCGAGAGGGTGCGTCTTATCTCTCTTACGGTAAGCTCGATTGTATTCTTCTCTTCAAGCAGCACCCTTTTGCGTTCAAGGAATGCGCTGACACGCGCCTCAAGCTTATTAAGCAAGGGAGCAAGCTCGCCATCGGGCTCCTCGCCCCACCTTGACATAACGCGCATAAGCTCTGCCTTAGCATTATCGTGCGCTATTCTCGCACTGCCCTCGGCAATACGCGCCTCTTCGGTTGAATTACGCATACTGTCGCGCTTTTCTCTTGCCTCTTTTATAACGGTAAGCTTACCCTTAAGATTTTCAAAGCCCTCTTGCGAGAATTTTGCGGCAAGGGCGTCAATTGATTTTTTGCTTTTCAGGAAACGGTAAACGCACATAGCGCTGAGCGCTACCGTGCACACTCCGAGCGCAGCGAATGCTATCTTTGCAAACGTCTCGGAAAGCATTATAAGACCCACGACCGATACAAGGCAGGCAAATGCCGAGCTAACGGCAAAAGCTATATTCTTCAGCGAAGAGCGCCTATGCGCAACAGCATCAGAAAGCAGCTTATCCTCACCGCCAAGCTCGTCTGCCAGAGCAATGTTCGCCTCTGTTTCCTTAGTAATACCGATAGCGCATCTTTCGCGCTCGTAATCAGCCTCGGCCTCCGAAAGCGCTCTTGACGTTTCTTCTTCCTGCCTGCGGGCGGATATAAGCTCCGCAAGATACTCGTCGGTCGGCACGTATCCGCCCCTTGTGCTTTCGGCTATAAAGCCGTTATAGGCATCTGTCTTGGCGTTACACTCCTCTTCAAGCTCGTGCAGCTTATCAAAGGTCTGTATAAGCATAACGTTCTTGTAACAGCTGTCAAGGTCGTAGAGCTTGTTGAGCTTATCCTCAGCATCAAGCCTCTCGTGCTTAATACCGAAAAGCTCGGTTTCCTTAACGAGAATCTGCTTGTTATCCTCGTCGGATATTCTGAGCTTTTCTTCAAGCTCGTCTCTTTTTTTCACAAGGTCGAATATAACTCCGCCCTGGCCGCCCTTATGAATAAGGGACTCCATTTTATCCGAAATTTTAGTGATAGCGCGCTGATTGTTAATTCTCTCACTGCCCGAGAAAAGAATATTCTCAATAGACTCCCGCACCGAGCCCTCGTTTATAGCTGCGTCGCCTATCTGACCGACAAATGCGGTATTCTCAAACAGCTCACGCGTAACCCCGAAGAATACCTCGCCCGCGGGGAGCTTGCCGAATGCGGTAGCGCCCGTTTCCATATCAATTATCGACGAGTCCTCTTTATAAGCCGCCTTGCCCGTAACCGAGGTGGTCGGCACGGTTGTACGGTTAATAAGATAGCGCTTACCGCCGACGAGCACGGTCATTGAGCCTTCTGCAAGTCCCGTTGTCCAGTTTATCCTCTTCTCGCGCTCTGAAATGCCCTCAACCTCTCTCGTATCAAAGCCAAAGAGCATATACTTGATAAATGCGGCAATGGTGCTTTTGCCCGTTTCGTTCTGACCCTCGATAACGTTTATCTTATCGGAAAATTCTAGCGTAACGTCACGCAGTGCGCCAAAGCTTTTGATGTCAATTCTCTCAATAATCATAAGACCTCCCGTAATCGACGCTACTTAAGCTCTTCGCCAAAGCAGCCGCCGAGGAATTTTATACCTCTGTTTACAGAGCCCTTCGCGTTATACCACGGCTCTTCGTCATATCTGTAGTCAAATTTTTTGCAAAACCAGCTTACGTCACCCGCAAGCTCGTTTAAATATCTCTCCTCAATTGCATACGCCCTGTCATAAAACTCGGCATAGTTCTTTTTTGACATTTTCTTTGATGCGTAAGCTATCATTCTGCGGTAGTGTGGCAGGCAAAACCACGGCTGCCGGTCAAATTTCTTTTGAAACTCGGGGTCACTCTCCCATAAATACGTAACGGTTGCAATCATAGCCGAGAGGTTTTTCTCAATCCTTGAGCATATGTAGCAATCCCCCTCAAGCTTACCGAGTGCCGCCTCTGCCGCGGCTCGCCTATTACCGATAAGCGTCGGCCCCTTCAAAAGCTTTTTTACCTCCGCGAGGTGGCTCTCCATCATAAGCCCCATACCGAGCATACGCTTTCTGCCAAGCATCATATTATAATGAGTCAAGCAAAAGCCCATCTCATTTGTTTTTATTCTGATATCCGGCTCCATCATAGATGCGCCGAGAATTATATCAATCTCATTCTCCTGCAGCTTTTTATAAAGCCTGCATAAAGGACAGCCGCATTCCGGGGTTGTTATACATTCGTCAAACGCCTCGTTTACGGGTATGGTATAAATCTGCTCCACAAGCTCCTCCATAATTTACCGCAGAGCAAGGAATGAACACACTTGCAAACTGCCGCGGTTTATGCTAAAATAGATATAAGTACACTTTTAGCATTATTATACAATAAATTGCGCGCGTTTGCAAGAGGTAAATGTAAGATGTTTGACAAAAAAAGAGTGAAAATAAAAGACAGAGAGGCAATACTCATATCGGGTCTTGGTGAATACGACCTTGAAAAAACGATGGAGTGCGGGCAGTGCTTCCGCTACGAGAGAATACCGGCGGACGAAACTGTTAAGGCGTATCAGACGGTAGTTGGCAATTTACTTATTGAGGTTTGGCAACAGAAACCGGGCGAGCTTATCTTCTTTGACCTTACCGACGAAGACTTTGAAGGAGTTGCCGCGCCCTATTTCGCCCTGACACACAACCTTTCGGAAATTAAAGAAAACATTAAAGCCCACACCGATTCGCAGTGGCTTGGTGAGGCGGCAGATGCCTCGGCAGGTATAGCTATACTTAAGCAAGACCCGTGGGAAGCGCTCGTATCGTTTATAATCTCGCAGAATAACAATATCCCACGTATCAGAAAGATAGTGCGCGAAATCTGTGCCGAGTACGGTGTAAATCTTTGTTTACAGAAAGAAAATGCGAGCAAATGCCCGCTTGGTATAATAAGTGACACCCCGTGTGAAGAAAAGTGCAAGAAATGCGGCAGATGCTACACCTTCCCGACACCGAGCGATATACTTAATAATCCCGAGGGGATTTTGCCGTCGCGCCCTGGCTTTCGCTACGGATACATTCTCGACGCGGCAGAAAAGGTGTATAGCGGTCAGTGCGATTTAGAGAAAATCAGAAAAAGAGCCTCTTACGAATATACAAGAGAGGAGCTGAAGAAAATCAAGGGCGTTGGCGATAAGGTTGCCGCATGCGTTGCACTCTTTGGCTTTAGCAATCTCGAGGCATTCCCCATTGACGTATGGATGAAGCGCGCGATTGACACCTATTTTAACGGTGAGCTGGACCCCGCCACCCTCGGCCCGTATGCAGGTATCGCACAGCAGTACATATTCAATTACATACGTTACCTAAGCAATAAAGATTAAAAAAACAAAAGAGCAAGAAGAGAAAAACTCTCAACTCGCTCTTTTTTTGTTTTCAAAATCGGTTATTCAATGCAATTTTGCATTCTCGTAACTCTCGTCTTGATTTTGCATTTTGCATTTTGCATTTTCTTGCTGCGGCTCGGTCACGCTCAGGGTCTGACAGCCGTTTAGGCTGTCATTCAATACCTTCGCGCCGCTTCGCTACATTTTCTTGCATTTATCTTGCTACTTCTTCCATTATAAACGCCTCAAGCGTATCGCCCTCGCGTATATCGTTGAACTTTTCAATGCCGACACCGCACTCGTAGCCCTCGTGAACTTCCTTAACGTCGTCCTTAAACCTACGGAGTGAGGAAATCTTATCCTCGAATATAACAACACCGTCGCGAACTATACGGATAGAGGACTGCCTTGTAATCTTACCGTCCTGTATATAACAACCCGCGATAATACCGACACCGGGCACCTTGATTGTCTGACGCACCTCAGCGTGGCCGAGAAGAACCTCTTTATAGGTAGGCGCAAGCATACCCTTCATAGCCGCCTCAACCTCGTCTATTATCTCGTAAATGATACGGTGTGTACGGATATCAACCTCGTTACGCTCTGCCGAATCAAGCGCGTTCTTATCGGGTCTTACGTTAAATCCCGTGATAATAGCACCCGATGCCGCGGCAAGCATAACGTCACTCTCTGTAATGCCGCCGACAGCAGAATGAATTACGTTAACCTTAACCTCGTCGTTCGAGAGCTTAAGGAGTGATGCCTTTACTGCCTCTGCCGAGCCTGCAACGTCTGCCTTAACAATAATATTGAGAGTCTTAACGCCCTCGGATATACGGCTGAACAGGTCGTCAAGGTTAATGCGCGAGTTAGCGGCAAGAATATCCTGCCTCTGCTTTTCACGCCTTTGCTCTGCAAGGCTTCTAGCCATTCTCTCGTCCTCAACACCGTTCATTTCGTCACCCGCCTGGGGCACGTCGTCAAGACCTATAATCTCAACGGGCACCGAAGGGCCTGCCTCTTTAACGGTTCTGCCCTTATCGTCTACCATCGCTCTTACTCTGCCCGTTGCGTTACCTACGATTACATAGTCACCCTGGTGAAGAGTTCCGTTCTGCACGAGAACCGTAGCAACAGGACCGCGGCCGCGGTCAAGCTTAGACTCAATAACGAGTCCGCGTGCGCGCTTGCGGGGGTTGGCACGAAGCTCCTTAACCTCTGCAACGAGAAGCACGCTCTCAAGCAAATCCTCAATACCCATACCCGTAAGTGCCGAAACGGGAACTGTAATTACGTCACCGCCCCAGGACTCGGGAACAAGCTCATACTGAGTAAGCTGATTGAGCACGTTATCGGGATTTGCGTGCTGCTTATCCATTTTGTTTATAGCTACTATAATGTCAATGCCTGCGGCCTTGGCGTGATTGATCGCCCCAACCGTCTGGGGCATAACGCCGTCGCCTGCGGCAACAACGAGTATTGCAATATCGGTAGACTGTGCACCGCGCATACGCATAGCGGTAAATGCCTCGTGGCCGGGGGTATCAAGGAAGGTGATATCCTTACCGTTTATTTTAACACGGTATGCACCTATTGCCTGTGTAATACCGCCTGCCTCACCCCTGGTTACGTTAGTGTGGCGTATAGCGTCGAGTATCGAGGTCTTACCGTGGTCAACGTGACCCATAACGCAAACTACGGGTGCACGCTCTACAAGGTCCTCTTCGTTATCCTCAGCCTCGGTAAAGAGCTTTTCCTCAATTGTAACGACAACCTCTTTGGTTACCTTAGCACCGAACTCGTCTGCAACAAGCTCTGCGGTAGCAAAGTCTACAACGTCGTTCATACCCTTCATTTCGCCCATAAGCATAAGCTTTTTGATAACCTCAGCCGAGGTCTTCTTAAGCCTTATTGCAAGCTCGGAAACGGTAATCTCGTCGGGAACGGTAATCTCAAGCTGCTTGTTTCTGGCGCGCTCAGCTTCCATTCTCTTGATTTTTTCCTGTGCCGCTCTTTCCTTATCCTTAGCGGTTTTAGCGTTCTGACCCTTATTATCCTGCTTTTTTAGCTTGGTTTTTGAGCTCTTATTGTCCGTGCCGTTTGCGATAGCGTAATACTGGTCGTTATAACGGTCGTCATACTTTGAGAGGTTGACGTCGGACGTTCTCATATCAACTACGCGCTTACCGAGGTTATTGTCGTGGCTATACTCGCCGCCGATGTTAACTCCGCCGCGCACGTTGCTCTTGTCAATCGTGGGGGTAATGGTGCGGAACTGCTGCTTTGCGGCGCGCTTTTCTTCCTTTTTGGGAGCCGCCTGCTGGGGCTGTGCCGCCTTTTGCTGCTGCTTTTGCTTTTTCTCAGCCTGCATAGCAAGCGCCTGCTGTGCGGGGCGCTGTGTACTTTGTGCCGCGGGCTTAACCTCGGCTACAGGTGCCTTGGGCGCGGGTGTCACAGGGCGCTGAGCGGGTCTTTGCTGTGCATCTTGGCCGTCGCGGCGCTTAAAGCCGCTTGCCTGCGCGTTCATATTCTCGCGGCGCTTTGCAAACGGGTCGTCAGACGGTCTTGCTCCGTAAGGGCGGTTATCACGTCTGAAATCCTTATTCTGTCCGTCCTGGCGGCGCGCACCCTGCTGCGAGTCACGTCTATCCTGCCTCGGCTGCTCGGCCCTTGCGGGCGCGGGTCTTGCCGCTGTGGGCTTAGGTGCCGCCTTCGGTGCAGGTGCAGGTGCTGGTGCAGTCTTTGCCTCAGTCTTTACCTCAGGCTTTACCTCTGCCTTTACCTCAGGCGCGGGCTTGGGTGCGGGCGCCTTCTTCTCCTTTTTGGGAGCTGTTACTGTTATCTTGCCCTCTCTGTATGCCTCAAGGTCGTGTATCTGGCGTGATAAGGTAAGATGCTGTAAGAACACCTCAAACTCTGCGTCAGACACCGAGCCGCCGCTGTTTTTATCAATATTAACAGCACGGAAGGTATCGATAACGTCCTTCGACTTCATAGCAAAATCTCGGGAAAGCTCAGAAATCTTCATTGTTTTTGCCATATAATTCACTTATCTCCTCTAGAGATTTCCTTTCATAAGTTATGGTGCGACACACTTAACAATCTCGTTTGCAAAGCTATCGCTTGTAAGCGCGGCGCACGCAGGCCCATAGGTTTTACCAAGTATTCTGCCAAGGGCGCCCGTGTCAAGACTTATTTCCACACAGGGTGTAGAATAAAACTCGCACTTAGTTACAATTTTCTTTTTGGTAGCGGGTGAGGAGTCGGCCGCGTAAACCACAAGCCTTACCTTACCGCGCTTTGCCAGCGCCTGACACACCGATTCTGTGCCCACTATAACCTTACCGGCTCTCATAGCAAGGCCAAGCATACCGCACAGACGTGTATTACCGTCATTCTGCACTGTCAAGCTCTTTTTCAAGCCTGTCGTAAATAACAGAGGAAATACTGCATTCAAGCGATGCCTCAAGCCTTGACGCGCGCCTTGCCTTCTTTAAGCACTCGCGCTTTTTGCATATATAAGCACCTCTGCCCGACCTTTTACCCGTGGAATCAAGAACAATCTCGCCCTCGGGGGTTCTCACTACTCTTATAAGAGTATTTTTTGGGAAGTGCTCACCGCAGCCCGTGCATCTGCGTATCGGCAGCTTTTTCTCTTTTTTTACTTCAGCCATTATGCCTTGATATCTATCTTACAGCCCGTAAGGCGCGCAACGAGCTTTGCGTTCTGACCTTCCTTACCGATAGCCAGAGAAAGCTGGTCGGGGGAAACCGTAACGCGGCAGGAGCGCTCACCGTCCATAACGACGGAGATTACCTTTGCGGGAGAGAGAGCCTCAGCAATATATTCTTCAATTACGTCACTGTACTTTATAATATCTATCTTCTCGTTTCCGAGCTCGGCGAGAATAGCACCTATTCTCATACCGTTTCTACCTATACAAGAGCCTATTGCGTCAACGTTCTCGTCCCTTGACTCAACGGCTATCTTAGTCCTGCTGCCTGCCTCACGCGATACACCCTTGATTACGATTGTACCGTCGGCAATTTCGGGAATTTCAAGCTCGAAAAGACGCTTTACAAAATGCGGGTGAACTCTTGAAAGAGTTACGATAGGACCGCGTGTTTCGCCCGAATTTACCTCGGATACGAACACCTTAAGTCTGTCACCAACGTCGTAAACCTCACCGGGAATCTGCTCGGACTTCATAAGAGTTGCATATCCTGTGCCGGTGTCAAGAATAAGGTTGCCCGAAATCATATCAACCTTATCAACCACCGCGGTGATAATTTCCTCGCGCTTTTCCTCGTACGCCCTCGTCTGATTCTCGCGCTCTGCGGTACGGATAGCCTGTATAATCATTTGCTTACCCGTCTGAGCCGAGAAACGGCGGAAGGTCTTTGTCTTAAGCTCTGTTTCAACAACACCGCCAAGCTTATGACGGCGGGAGAGTGCCTTCGCCTCGGAAAGCGAAATCTCACACTTGGGGTCAACTACCTCTCCGTCAGGCACAACGTTGCGCTGCTGATATACCTTCATATCACATTTAACAGGGTCAAGATTTACCCTTATCTGTGCTGTAGCACCAACTTCCTTTTTACATGCGTTTGCAAGTGCCTCTTCAATTTTTGCAAGCATATATTCCTTTGAAATACCGCTTTCCTTTTCAAGTAAGTCAAGCGCGTTAAAAAGCTCTGCGTTCATTTTTTCCTTTTACCGATAACCTTTGTTTTTAAAAACTCGGTTATTTCCTTTCTTTATATGTTAATTTGTTTATAAACCGTTTGAAGCTTTGAGATTCCCTTTACTTCAAGTGAAACCTCTTTACCGTCGGTGCTTATCACTACCGCACCGTCAGAGTAGGACTTAAGCACGCCCTCGACAGACTTTGCACCGTCCTTTGCAACGTAAAGCTTTGCAATCACCTCACAGCCAAGACAAGCAAGTATATGCTCCTCAGTACGCAATTCGCGCTCTATGCCGGGAGAGGACACCTCAAGATAGTAAAACCCCTCGATTGGGTCAACCTCGTCAAGTATCGGGTCTATTGCCCTGTGTACCCGCTCGCAGTCCTCGATATTAACGCCCCCATCCTTATCAATGGTGATTTCAAGGTGGTAGTCTGCGCCGATTTTCGAATAAGTAACGTCCCAAAGCCTGTAGCCAAGCTCCGCAACGGTTGGTAAAATAGCCTCGCTTACCGTATCTCTTACGTTCTTCCTCATAGCCCCTCCTTTTACAATAACAGAGAGTGACCTCGCGGTCACTCTCACTTTCTCTCTTATTCATTATACTATAATTATAGCATAATAATAATAAAAATCAATAGCTTACGGAAAATTTTTCAAATATTTTTGCCTATACGCCTTCTCTTGCGTCTTGCAAGGCGGCGCTTTCCGCTCTCCTCGGCTATATCGGCAAGAATTTCTTCAAGCTGATACACCGAAGCTTCTCTCTCTCTTTCAAGCTCACCGGTATGCCGGCCTTTCTCCTCGCTTTTGAGATTGGAAACGGTAATTTCCGCTAAATCGCGCTTTCTCTTAAGAAATCCCATTATACACCCCCACCGTAAACACTTGAAATATAAGCCGTCAAGGGCTCCCAGAATGCATAAGCAAGCACACCGAGTGCGATAATGCCGAGAAGCACTGCCCAGCCGATAATCATTTTGCGCTTAACCTCTCGTCTATCCTCTGCTTCAAGGATTGCGCGCCTCTCGTAATATTCTATATGGTCGCTGACACGCACGAGCTTGCGCTTAAGCTTGCGGCGCTCCTTTTTCATATCCCGTCTGACAGTACGCAAAAGCTTTTCCTTCCTAAGCGAATATTCAAGCCTTGCTATATCTCCCGAGAGGGATACGTATTCGTCCATAAGCGCATAAAGTCTTTTGCTGAACGAGTAGCTGATATGATATTTTACTATTTCGCGGTCAAGCCTTCTCTGACGTCGGAACGCGCGGCGCTTAGCCTTCATTTCTGCCATAACGCGCCCCTCAAAGTGAGCGCGCCTGCCATCCTCCTTACCCGTGTAAAGAGAAAGCAGCCTTGCGTTTATCTCGTCGCGCCTTGCAAGCTCGTCAAGCAAGTCGGCGCGCTTTTGTATAAGCAGCTCGCGGTTAGCCCCGCCCCTAAGCTTTACCGTAGAATAATCGGTAAGCACCGGTGCGTAATAGCGCTCGTTATCAGCCTCTGCCTCTTTTAGGGCACGCCTTTGTTCCTTTTCGAGCCTTTTTATATCCTTTTGCACGTCTCTTGCCGTTCGCTCGTCCTTGTCTTTCTTTCTGCCAAAGCGCAATTCCTTGCTCTGCAATTCAAGTCTGAGCTCTCTTAAGCGGCTCTCGTACATCTGTTCAACGCATAGAATATCAAGTGCACGGCTCTTTTTGACAAGCTTTTTTAGCTCGCGCTTGTTGAATACGGGAGCTTCGCTGTGCTCGTCGCCGCCCTCTATATCTACTCGCTCCTTGCCGTAGAAATCGTGGTACTGTAAAAGCGCCTCGCGCTCACGTTCCTTTGACACGGGGTCACCCCCCGCATACAAAACCGGCTCGTCTGTTACGTAGTCGGGGTCGGGGTAGATAGAACCCGGAATATCCTCTCCGTAATCCTTGTTCTCATCTTCGATTGGGTTAAAATGCGCGGTCGTGCGGCTCTCGCGCTCAAACCTCAGCATATCCTCACGCTCAATCTCACGCATAGCACGCGCGTGCTCACGCCTTTGCCTGTGTGTCAGCTTAGGCTCATTTTTAGGCACGTCGGGCAACGGGTCCATAAGCGCGTCGTCTATATGCATATCCAAATCGTTATGCTGGGGCGCCTCGGGGTCGGGATAAGCCGTAAGGCCCGTTACCGTATCAAATAAAGCTATGTCGGTTTCCTTATCAAATGCAGTGGGCTTAACCGCACCGCCGCGTGCTATGTACTCACGACCTGCCTCGGGGTATGACGAGCTTATATCAAGGCCGCCGTCTACCAACAGCTCTCCAACGTCGTCAGTGTCGGTGTATACACGCGATTGCGCCTTATGGCTCTTGGTAATGAGCTCTCTTTCGTATTCACCGTCACCGAGGGCCGGCGGTATGTCCGTATTCCTACGTGAAATAAGCTTCGGCTCACCCATTTGTGCCACGCTGTCAGCACTGCTATATCTGCCCTCCGGGTAAACAGCATCTGGAGCGCAGTTCTCTGCCACCACGGTGTTGCCAACCTTTATTTCACCGAGATTTATGCCGTCGATATGCAAAACCTCGCTCTTTATGTCCATATCAATGCTTATGAGGTTATCCTCTGCCGCATCACTCTCGCACTGCAAGTCCTCTTTATGCGGCTTTGTGATAGGCGTAAACTCCTCCGTGTCGCCCTCGCTCGCACTCAAATCCTCGGGAGTCATATCCTCGCTCGGCAAAGCATCGGCCTCGGGCGCGCCGTCCTCCGCCTGCCCGTCGGAGCTTTTATCAAGGCGCATAAGCAATTCGCGCACCCTATCCGAATCCTCACGTGCGCGGTCTATCTCCCTTTGGCGCTCTGCGTTCAGCACACTCTCGCGCTCAAGCCTCGCATCTCTTTGCCTCTCCTCTTTTTCAAGGTCGGCACGCGAGCGCCTCGCCTCTTTTTCAAGACGGAGCTTTTGCCTATAGGTTTCCGCATATTTCAGCGCCTCAAGGCGCTCTGTCCTTATCTTATCGGTATTTACACTCTTAGCCTTGCCGATAAGAGCGTGACCGTCACTTATGGCGGCAGATTGTGTGCCGCTATTATCGGTATCTATTTGCTCCCTGTCAAAGAGCTTATCGTTTTTCTCCGCCATAGCTATCCTTCCTGTATCTTAAGTAGATATATTTTGTTCTCAGTCGTCACTGCTGAGCGCACAGCCTATTACTGTAGAATACTCCGAGAGGTCGGGAATTATGAAGTTAACCCCGTATCCCATACCGTTTATTTCGCGAAATTTTTCGTGCGCAAAGCCCAGGCGTGTTAAATTCCCCGTAAGAACGATGTCACCAACACCGCAGTGGCGGGACGCGAATACAGAAACCATACCAACCGTTTCAAACACCATATTCATAACGCCAAGCGCAATATCCTCTTTGCTTGCGATATCCGACACGTTGCCGAAGTTCGCCGCCGTCATATCCTGATTTAAGCCCTCAATTGCGCTCTTTGCGGTAATATCCTTAATTCTTAAATCAATATTCTCAAGCCTGCCGCCCTCGGCAAACTCGCATATATGGTCAATACCCTCAGCACCGACCAGCAGCTTTGATAGGCCGACAAGCGTACCGCCGCCAACACCCGTGCCGCCAAGGTAGGTCATAGCACCGCCCGAAACTGCGTGAACGAGTGCCGTACCCGTGCCCATGCTTACGATAAGAGCCTTATCAAGACCAGAGAGGTAAAGACCGCCCTTGCCTATGCAGTTAAACTCCGGCACTCTCTTGCACTTAATGCCGTAGAGGTCGTGCTTTACGTATGACGCGCCAACACCCGTCATAACTACCTTTTCAATCTCTGAAATCGGAATATTATTCTCGTCAGTAAATTTACCCAAAGCGCCGTAGGTCGCGGTCACGGGGTCATTTGCCCTTATAAACTGGGGCTCTATCATTTTTTTGCCGCCATTTGCGTTATCAAAGCCAACTATCTTGGTGGTACTGCCGCCTACGTCAATTCCTATAATAATTCCCATTATGCTTTACCTTTCATAAGATTGTCAAAAGTAAGACCGTATTTATCCGCAATATCTCTTGCATAAGACTTGCCGTCGGGCTTCATTCTGTGAATCTTGAACGACCTCTCGCCCTCTTCAATTCCCGCAACGAGAGTGTCTATAAGCACGCCCCCGTGTGAAGCCGAGCGCTCGTTAATCTCGCTTACCTGTGCCGCAAGCTCGTGCAAGTGAGTTGAGAAGATGCCCCTGCAGCGCCTTGTGGCAAAGGCCGCAAGAATTTCAGCCGCGATAAACGCCGCCTCGTACGCACCGGTAGAGGAGAGCGACTCGTCAAGCAGTATCATACTGTTTTCACTTACCGCATCGAATATCTCACGCAGTCTTGCACATTCCTCACCAAGTCGACCCTTATCAATAGTGTCCTCTGCCCCCTCGGGAAAATGAGTATAAATCGCATCTACAGGTGAGATTTCAGCATACTCCGCTGTCACGGGCATACCGAGCTGGCACATAGCCTGCGCCGCACCCATAGCAACGGTTATAACCGACTTACCGCCGCGGTTGGGGCCCGTAAGCACGTAGAGCCTTGCCTTATCGTCAAATTCAATATCGTTTGTAACTATCCTGCCGTCCGAGGCAAGCGCAATACGTGGGTTATATAGCCCGCGCGCTGAAAAGGTCTTGTCTGACATCGGGCAAAGCTTAGGGTAACAGGTCTTCACCCCGCGCTCAGAAAGCCTCCTCACAAGCTCCGCCGCACGTGAGATAAACTCTATCTCGGGCAAAAGGCGAAGAAGAAAATCGGTATTCTCAAGCACGTACTCGGCAACGATATTTCTCCAGCCGCGCACCGACGAGCGGAACACGTCCTCAATAGCTGTATTAAACGCCCCTATCAAGGCTTCCTGCTTATTCTCACTCTGCCCCTTACCGAACGGAGTAAGCTCTGCTATAGCGGTAAACGCATCGTTTCTAAACGAAAGACGCAGAATTTTATCAAGCACGCGGCCCGACTTGAATTTTTCGGAATTTACCGAAATAACCGCCGCGCTCTCGGGTCGCATCTCGCGGTCAAGGTTAACACCTACGGTAATGCTCTTAACCTCGCTTACCCTCTCGGTCAAGGCCTCAAGCCTTTTGTTAAGGTCGGTATAATACTCCGACTCGGCAAGCTCGTCAACGTAGCTGCAAAGAGACAGGCACGCGGTGCTTTTTATCTTATCCGTAACACCTGCAAAGCCGCGGCGCATAGTCTCGATACAGCTTACGTATAGCTCAATCTCGGTGATACTGTAAAGGTATGAATCGGCAGAAGTGAGCCCCTCGTTATCAAGTCGGCGCAGCTCCCTTATATCGTCAAGCATCGGATGTATTGCCGACAGAGTTTTTAAAAGCTCTGGGCAATTAAGCAGGTCGGACAATGCGTCCTGCCTATATTTAATTACAGCCTCGTCAGAGGTGAAAAACTCGGAAAGCGAGGCGCTCGAAAGCTTAAAAAGCTCGTCAAATCCGAGCTCGCCGAGAACGTCCTCTGATATATTTGGCAGGTTATCCCTGCTTGAATGAAACGTACGTGACTCGTCTGTAGGATACAAAAGACTTACGAATTTATTATTCATATTTTGCCCTTTCTTGACAATTTCTCATTATGAGTATAGCATACATAAAAGCTAAAGGCAAGAAAAATAATAAAAACTCGCGCAAAATCTTTTATAGACCAAAGAAAAAGGCTTTTTGTTGCATTTTCAATAGGCGTTGTGTATAATGTATATGTAAACGGTTTTGAGAGGTGCTTATGAAAAAAGAAATACTCGGCAGGATAATGATACTTAACGGCAGTCCGCACGAAAAGGGGACTACAAGGCGCGCTATTGACGAGGTAGCCGCAGTGCTGACAGACGAAGGCTTTGAGGTTAAGATACATACCCTCGGTGCTCTTGGTGCAGAAGGATGCCGTGCATGCGGCGGCTGTGCCAAGCTTGGAAAATGCGTAATAGACGACGTAGTAAACGAGCTTGCCGAAGAAATGTGCGAGGCTGACGGCGTAATTCTTGCGTCACCCGTATACTACGCCGCGCCAAACGGTGCTTTTCTCGCAATTTTAAACAGGCTCTTCTACAGCACGAGGTTTGATAAGACAATGAAGGTCGGTGCATCTATAGTAGCGGCGCGCCGTGCAGGGCTCAGCGCAAGCTTTGATGTGCTAAACAAATATTTCTCCATCAGCGGTATGCCGGTTGTATCCTCGTATTACTGGGACCAGATACACGGCAAAAGCTATGACGAGGCAGAGGGCGACCTTGAGGGTCTTGACACTATGCGCTCGCTTGGCAAAAATATGGCATTTCTTATAAAGGCAATCAAGGACGCAAAAGAAAAATACACCTGCCCGGAAAAACCAAGCAAGGTGTATACAAATTTTATCCGTTAAGGCAAGTGCCTGTTAAGAGCGCGATTTATGCGCTCTTATTTTTTTAACCATGCCGTATATCACAAACGCAAGAGATAGAATTATCACCGACGTGCCGATAAGCGCCGCACAGCTCATAAAAAACTCCTCGGGCATAGCCAGAATAATTTTGTCCGTGCGGGCGTCAAAGAGCCAATTGCTTTTGCCCGGGAAAAACACGGTATGAAAAACGTAAAATGCAGTATCAAAGTCGATAAGCACCAAAGCACCGAGTGTGGCAAAGACAAAAAGCGTAACAGCACCCGACCAGAACGCGGGGCAAAGGCCAAGGAAATACGTTGGCTTTAAAGCATTAAACCGCACAAGCAACAGCCAAGCACATATTATAATGGCAGAGAGAATATAAACTGTAGCATTTAGTGTAAACAATGCTTTACAATCTCTGAAATGGTCCGCACCGCTCTCGGAATACGCAAACTGCCCTGCACTAAATTCACCCCCGGGGCGTGTTAAAAAATCAAGTACCTCGTCATATCCCTCGATAATGGTTTCTCGGTCAAAGCCCGTGCTTTTCTCAATACCGAGAGGCTCTATCTGCATATAGTAAAATCCGCGAGCATATATTGGTAAGCCTATGGAAAAGCTAACTGTAAAGAAGATAAGTGCTGCTATAAATATCACCGTTAGAATAGATGCGAGGGTGCTGTTTTTATTTTGGTTTACTCTACTATCCATCACTTTTCAAGCTCTCGCTTAATTCTTGCCGCAACAAGGTCAAGGGCGGTTTTATTACGGCCGCCGTTTATGATAATATCGGCATATTTCTTCGTAGGCTCAACGTAGATGCCGTGCATTTCCTTTACCGTTGTAAGATATTGGTGTATAACACCCTCGATATCTCTGCCGCGCTTTGTAACGTCGCGCCTGAGTCTTCTTAAAATACGCTCGTCAGCATCTGCATCGGCAAATATCTTTATATCAAACATCGACCTCAGAGCCTCGTCGTGAAAGGTAAGTATACCGTCAACGATTATTATGGGCGTGCACTTTAGATGCAGCGTTCTGTCAGTGCGCGTATGCTTTACAAAATCATACACGGGTATATCTACCTCACCGCCCGATTTAAGCACAGAAAGATGCTTAACAAGCAGGTCTGTTTCAAGCGCGTCGGGACAGTCGTAGTTAGTTTTTACACGCTCTGCCATCGAGAGATTATCCTGCGCCTTATAGTAATTGTCGTATGCTATTATCGTAATACTGTCGCCAAACAGAGATTTTAAGCCGTGTGCAAAGGTAGATTTACCGCTGCCCGTGCCGCCTGCTATTCCTATAAGCAATGGTGAAGCCATAACGCCCTCCATAAGTTTATTGATTAAATTATACATTACCTCGCGTATTTTGTCAACGGGATAAAATACTATTGACTTTATTATATAAAAGAACTATAATAAATAAAAAACTGAAAAGGAAAAAACCTTGAAAGTATATAAATCGTCTAATGAAATTATCGGCAACACACCTCTGTGTGAGCTTACAGGCCTTGCAAAGTCACTCGGCTTATCTGCGGGGATACTTGCAAAGCTTGAATATTTAAACCCGCACGGCTCGGTTAAGGATAGAGCCGCACTTTACATTATAAACGAGGCAGAGCGCGAGGGCAAGCTTAAGTGCGGCTCCGTGATAATCGAGGCCACAAGCGGTAACACGGGCATAGGTCTTGCGGCGGTCGGTGCCTCGCGCGGATACCGCACCGTGATAGTTATGCCCGACACTATGTCGCGCGAGAGAATCGAGCTTATGCGTGCATACGGTGCCGAGGTTGTCTTGACCGACGGTGCGCTCGGTATGCCCGGCGCTATTGCTAAGGCAGAAGAGCTGCACAGAGAAACAGAAAACAGCTTTATTGCAGACCAGTTTAACAACTCGGCAAACAAGAAAGCGCATTTTGAAACCACGGGTCCCGAGCTTTACCGCGATACTGACGGAGAGATTGATATTTTTGTTGCAGGCGTAGGCACGGGCGGCACTGTTTCGGGTGTAGGTGAATATCTTAAGAGTAAGAAAAGCGATATAAAAATTGTTGCAGTCGAGCCCTCGCGCTCGGCAGTGCTCTCGGGTAAGGAAAAGGGCGCGCACGGCCTGCAGGGCATCGGTGCCGGCTTTATTCCCTCAATTCTTAACACCGAGATAATAGACGAGGTGCTGACCGTTACAGAGGACGAGGCGTACTCAATGGCGCGCGAGCTTGCGGCTACAGAGGGCGTGCTTGTAGGAATCTCGTCCGGTGCGGCGCTTGCGGGTGCTGTAAGACTTGCAAAGAGAGAAGAAAACCGCGGCAAGACAATAGCCGTTATTTTGCCCGACGGCGGTGAGAAATATATGTCTTGCGGCTTATTCAATAAGTGAAGGAGAGGTCTTATGCCACAGAAGATTAAAAAGGACGTAGAGCACCTTGTGGATATGCTTGAAAATGATTACAAGGGCGGCCGAGATATTGATATAAAGGATACCTTCGTGCACCCGGATAAGAACACTGTAATCAAGCTTTTATCGAGAATACGCGGCCTTATTTTCCCGAGCTATTTCGGCAGTGAGGACTATCACGTTTATACTAAGCGCACAGAGCTTTCTATGCAGCTTGAGGACGTACTGTATAACCTTACAAACCAAATAGCACTTGTGCTTAAGTATTTGCCTAAGTACGAAAATGCCGACGAGAAGGAGCTTTGCGACGAGGCAGAAAAATTAGCTCTTGAATTTTTGTCAAGGCTCCCAAAGATACGCGCGCTTATAGACAAGGACCTTGACGCGGCATATCACGGCGACCCTGCGGCATTCAACAAGCCCGAGATTATTTTCTCCTACCCCGGCCTGTTTGCAATCACCGTCAATAGAATAGCGCACGAGCTACATACCCTCGGCGTACCGCTTATCCCGAGAATTATGACAGAATACGCGCATACCGAAACAGGTATTGATATCCACCCCGGTGCGACCCTTGGCGAGTATTTCTTTATCGACCACGGCACGGGTATCGTTATAGGTGAAACCGCAGTAATAGGCGACAGAGTTAAGATTTATCAGGGTGTTACGATAGGCGCACTTTCAACACGCGGCGGCCAGAAGCTGAACGGCAAAAAGCGCCACCCCACAATCGAGTCGGGCGTTACCATATACGCAAACGCCTCTATCCTCGGCGGTGACACGGTTATCGGCCACGATTCGGTAATAGGCGGCAACGCGTTTATCACCTCGTCAATTCCGCCCTGCACCCGTGTAAGAGTAAAGAGCCCCGAGCTTGAATACAGGCAGAGCTCAAGCTGTATCGAGGCTAATAAATGCGGCGTTGAGGAATCGGTATAAAATCAACCAAAGCCACTTATGCGAGGTGCTGAATAAGCACCTCTCTTTTTATATAAAACACGAAGCGCACACTCTTTAAAGCCGCCCACACGAAACCTACTTTATATCGCATAGAATAATCTTACAAATCACTCACAAAATATTTGTACAAACTACTTGACTTTTAGAAACCTTTGTGTTATAATATCCAAGCGAGTTTAACGAGCACTACACGGCGGATTAGCTCAGTTGGCTAGAGCGTCCGGTTCATACCCGGCAGGTCGTTGGTTCAAATCCGACATCCGCTACCACACTTTGGCTCGTTGGTCAAGCGGTTAAGACACGGCCCTTTCACGGCTGTAACAGCGGTTCGATTCCGCTACGAGTCACCAAAGAAAAGCACCCCTATGTTACGGGGTGCTTTTCTTTTTTGGTCGACTCTACGCGGTCGACCGCCTCGCGCACCGCGCGAATGCGGTTCGTGTACGCCGTGCAGAGCGCGTTGAGCTTGCTCATAAGCGGCAAACGTGCGTTTCTTGATGCTTCAGCATCAAATTCCGATACTTTAAGCACCCCTATGTTACGGGGTGCTTTTATTTTTTTGGTCGACTCTATGCGGTCGACCGCCTCGCGCACCGCGCGAATGCGACACAAATCATGCCATGAGATGGTTTGTAAAATACAACTAGCTTAAGCGGTGCCAATTTTGGCACCGTTTTTTACCCTTTACATTTTTGACTTTATGTGCTATAATGTATGGGTGTTCTGCAAAAAGGAGTTAATCTTATGAAAATAACAGTTATCGGATGTGGGCGCTGGGGTAGCTTTATTGCCAATTACTTATCGGGTATTGGGCACGACGTATACCTTTACGGACCGAGCGACACTCAAGATATGCAATGCTTTCTTAAGAATAGAAAAAATAGCTTTATTACCCTGCGCGACGAGGTTACGCTTTCGTGCGAGCTTAAGGGGGCGCTTGAAAGGGCTGACGTTGTAATTATCTCCATTCCCTCGCAGAGCTTGCGCGGGCTTATGGGCGAGATGCGCGAGGCCGGCTGGCACGGCGGTAAAATCGTGCTTTGCATGAAGGGGCTTGAAATAGAGAGCGGAAAGCGCCTGTCGGTTATCGTAGACGAGGAGCTGGGAGATAGCACCGAATGTGCTGTATGGATTGGACCCGGGCACGTACAGGAGTTCTCAAACGGTGTGCCTAACTGTATGGTAATTGACAGCAAAAGCGAGGAGCTGAAGCGCCTTTTGGTAAATGAGTTTTCAAGCAGTCTTATCCGTTTTTATTATGGAACAGACCTGATAGGCAACGAGATTGGCGCCGCGGCAAAGAACGTTATCGGTATCGCGGCCGGTATGCTTGACGGAATGGGGCTTTCAACACTTAAGGGTGCGCTTATGTCACGCGGTACACGTGAAATTGCAAGACTGATTAAGGCTATCGGCGGCAACGAGCTTTCGGCTTACGGCCTGTGCCACCTAGGTGACTACGAGGCAACCGTGTTCTCAAAATTCAGCCACAACCGTTCGTTTGGCGAGGCGTTTATCAAGGGCGAGAGCTTTGAAAGACTTGCCGAGGGCTATTACACCGTGCGTGCAATTACCACGCTGGCAAACGAATACGGCGTTGACCTGCCAATCTGTAAGACGGTTGAGGACGTGCTCTATAACGGTGCTTCCCCAAAGGACGCACTTACACAGCTCTTTGAAAGAGCTCTTAAATCCGAGTTTTAATTGATTTCAAATAAAAAGCACCTATGATATACGGGAAAACTACCGCGTACCAAAGGTGCTTTTGTTTTTTACTTTTTACTATACTCTTCAAAGAGGTCGTTTGGAGTACACTCAAGTATGTCGCATAAAGCCTTTAGATTTTCAAACTTTATTGCGCGAGTTTCACCCTTAACAAGTTTATTAAAATTTTGATAGCTAAGCCCTAGCTGCATATAAAGCCAATATTTCGTCTTACCCTTTTCCTCTAAGATGTCAAGTATTCTGAGTTTCATTTTTATCCTTCTTTTACAAGCTCGCAATACTGCTCGATTTTCTTAGCAATACCGGCAAGACCTGCGCGCCAGAAATCCGCGCTTGTGAGGTCGGCGCCTGCGATTTTTGCCGCATCCTCAACGTCACAAAGGCTGGTTGCGCGGAGCATCGCTTTATAGGTAGGCACGAAATCCTTGCCCTCGTTTTTATACTTCTCATAAAGACCTCTTGCAAAAAGGCCGCCAAAGGCATAGGGGTAATTGTAGAAGCTAAGGCCGCCGCTGTAATAGTGACCCTTGCAAAGCCACATAAACGGGTGCTTTAAATTGTTGTCTAAGCCGTCGCCGTAGCCAAGCTGCTGTGCTTCGAGCATAAGCTCTGAAAGTCTATCGGCATTCATAAACTCCTCGGGGCGGTGCTCAAACACGGACGCCTCAAATCTATAACGCGAATAAATATCGCAGATAATCTGGCAGGTTTCCATAAGCTCGGACTCTAAGAGTGCGAGCCTTTCTTCACGGGATTTTGCATCAGCAAACGCAGTTTCCATAACCAATACCTCGTTAAAGGTGGACGCGGTTTCGGCCACGGGCATAGTATAGTCCTGATTGATTATTGAGTGAGAGCTCACCATTCTGTCGTGGAAGGAGTGGCCAAGCTCGTGCGCGAGGGTGAGTACAGAGGAAAGTGAGCCGTCGAAGTTGGTGAGGACTCTGCTCTCACACGCGGTAGGTATACCGCAGTCAAATGCGCCGCCAACCTTATTCTCACGGGGATAAAAATCAATCCACTTATTATCAAACGCACACTTTATAAGGTCATGCATCTCGCTGTCAAAGCGCGAGAATATATCAAGAAGATAATCTCTCGCCTCAGTAACCGTAAAGGTCTTATCCATCTTGCCCATAGGGGAGAAGAGCTCGTACCAAGGCAGGCCTCCCTCGTAACCAAGAGCCTTGGCCTTAGCAAGCAGATATTTATGGAATACGGGCAGATACTCCTCAATAGCGCCTATAAGCGCGTCAAGCGTTGCGCGCTGCATTCTTGAATTGTAAAGGCTCTT
Source organism: Eubacteriales bacterium (assembly GCA_045661245.1). Classification (GTDB taxonomy): domain Bacteria; phylum Bacillota; class Clostridia; order Oscillospirales; family CAG-272; genus UBA1740. Next base: position 68,481 of record JAZRFH010000036.1, read on the forward strand.
TGCAAGCGGTGACTCAAAGCCGCGCAGCTCACACTCCGAGAGCACCTGCAGCTTTATACTGTTAAGCGCAAAGGCAACCGACTCTTTAATGCCCTCATACGCCCTAAGCTCTGCCTCGTAGGCCTTTTTTCTTACCACGGGGTCGGGGTCATAAGCAAGATTACGCACAGCGGAAAGGGTGATTTCGCCGCCGTCATACTCCACCTTTAAGCTGCTTGTCAATGAGCTGTGCAAATCACTCCACGCGCCTGCACCCGAAATATCAAGCTTAGCAAACACTGCCTCTTCACCGTCGCTAAGCAGATACTTACTGTCGCGCTTTATATTTTTGAGGTAGTAATCATATTCGACGAGTGAGTGGTCACTCATAATAAGCTCGTCAAGGTCGGGGTAGCCTGCGATAACCTTTGACATTAAAGCAGACGGGCCTGCTACGGCACTTGTAAGCGACATTATCTTGCCGAGAGCCGATGCACTCTTAACGTCGGCAGTATTTGCAGAATAGGAAAGATTGCAGAATATAGCAAGCTTAGATACAAGTGTATTAAGCTTTACGGTACGGTCGATATATTCTCGCAAAAATTCAGCACGGGGTGCGTCATTTGCCCTTTGTGAGAGTGCCGAATACTCGCTTATCTCTTCTTCAAGCGATTGGATATCGCGCGCAAATGCGGGGTCGTCAAGCCCCGAATAAAGTATAGATAAATCCCATTTTCCCATAACAAATCTCCTTTTTATGTAAAAATCAATAGCCGCTGATGGGCAGGCTCTCGTCGTCCTCACCGCTCTCAAGCTTTAAAATCTTAACGTAATAGCTCATACGCTCGTTAACCGTAATAAGCACCCTATCGCCTACTCTATGCCCCATAATGGCAGAGCCGAGGGGCGACTCCTTGCTTATATATCCCAAGAGGGCATTCTGGCGCAGAGTAGTTACCAGCTGTATCGTACGCTCCTCACCCGTGCGCTCGTTAAGCAGTGTTACCTTATCAAAGAGGCCGACTGTGCCCTCTTCCGTACCCGTTTCAATCACACGGGCGGTTCTAATCATATTTTCAAGGTATCGTATACGCCCCTCGTTGCGCCGCTTTTCCCTCTTTGCTTCCTTATACTCCGCATTCTCGGACAGGTCACCGAACTCGCGGGTGCGCTTCATTTCAGCAAGGAGCTTAGGCCCAAGCTCAACGCGGCGGTAGCGTATCTCCTCTTCCATCTTTTTTATATCAACCTCTGTAAGCTCGTCGTACATACCGTGCCTCCTCTTAAGTTCACTCTATTTTACCATTTTGACGTGGCTTTTACAATACTTTTTTGCATTTTGCATAAAAAACGAGCCGAAAATTTGCATATATAAATTATTCAGGACATATTGATTTATAGATGTAGTTTTGATATAATTACATTGTAAGGGCACACGCCCAATAAATTACTAAGGAGATACACACCATGGCAGAGAATCAATCCATCATCGCTCAGTTTAACGCACTTGACAAAATCGTTAAGGTTCTTATTCTCTTTTTTGTAGGTTGGCTTGTAAGCCCTGTATACCGTATTCTGCGCTATACCGAAACTAAGAACAACACTACCCTTATTATCGGTATTCTTGCATTTGTTACCGGCGCATTCTTCGGTATTCTTGCTATTATCGATATTGTTACCGTAATAACCGATAACAAGATTTCCGTGCTTGTTGACTAATACATAGGCATAGCAAAACAGGTTGGGGCTAAACAAAAAGCGGCCCCGACCCTTTTGTTTTATGGGATAACCCCCGCTGTACTTGACATTTTTGAAATAATATATTAGAATATAAAAAAAGGAGGTGTGCTTATGTCTAACATCTGGCACGATATATCACCCAAAAGAATAACACCCGAGGATTTTATTTGCGTAATAGAAATATCCAAGGGCAGCAAAAAGAAATACGAGCTTGATAAGGAAACAGGGTATATTATCCTTGACAGAATCCTTTACACCTCTACCCACTACCCTGCTAACTACGGCTTTATACCGCGCACGTATGGCGACGATAACGACCCGCTTGACGTTTTACTTTTGTGTGCAGAGCCGCTTGAGCCAATGTCGCTTGTAAGGGCGTATCCAATAGGCGTTATTACAATGATAGACAACGGCAGACAGGACGAAAAGATTATCGCAATACCCTTTGACGACCCCAACTACAATATGTACACCAACATAGACGAGCTGCCTAAGCATATTTTTGACGAAATGACCCACTTTTTCAGCGTTTACAAGAGTCTTGAGCATAAGGAAACTGCGGTAAACGAGGTAAGGCCGAGAGAGGACGCTGTTAAAATTATCGAACAATCTATAAACACCTATATTGACTGCTTTTGTAAGTAAATTATATAACTTGGCGGTATGAGAAATGAAGCTACTTGAATCGGGAGAGATGTATCTCGAAACAATTTACGTATTAAAAAAAGAAAAGCCACACGTGCGCTCTATAGACATCTGTGAGCATATGGGATTTTCAAAGCCGAGCGTTTCACGCGCAGTGGGGCTTTTACGCACGGGCGGATATATTATCACAGACGAGAGCGGATATATCAGCCTGACCGACAAGGGTCAAGAGGTTGCAGAGAAGATATACAAGAGGCACAACGTGCTTACGGAATTTCTCACGGGTATAGGGGTAAGCGAAAAAAACGCCGCGCTTGACGCCTGCAAAATCGAGCACCATATAAGTGACGAAACCTTTTTGGCTATTACAGAATACCTAAAGAATAAATAAATTAAATCAAATATTAAAGGCACTGTTAAAACGCAGTGCCTCTTTTTTTGTATAAAAAACACTCCCCCGTTGCCGAGGGAGTGCCGTATAGATTTAAATTATACGTTGTAGAAATCTACAAACTTCTTAAGACGCTCGTACTTAGCCTTTGCAGCGTCCTCTGCCTTAGCAAAGAGCTCGCCTGCACGCTCAGGAAACGCCTGTGCAAGTCTGGTATATCTAGCCTCGTTACCGATAAACTCCTGGTAAGAGCCTGTGGGCTCCTTGGAATCAAGGGAGAAGGGATTCTTGCCCTCTGCCTTGAGTGCAGGGTTGTATCTGAAGAGGTTCCAGTAACCGGTATCTACAGCCTTCTTCATTTCAGCCTGGCAGTTAGCCATACCGCCCTTGATGGAGTGCATCTCACAAGGAGCGTAAGCGATAATGAGAGAAGGTCCGTTATATGCCTCAGCCTCGGCAATTGCCTTAAGAGTCTGGTTCATATCAGCGCCCATAGCAATCTGAGCAACGTAAACGTAGCCGTAGGACATTGCAATCTCAGCAAGGTTCTTCTTGTTGATAGCCTTACCTGCTGCTGCGAACTGAGCAACCTGACCGATGTTAGATGCCTTAGATGCCTGGCCGCCTGTGTTAGAGTAAACCTCGGTATCGAATACGAAGAGATTTACGTCCTCACCCGATGCAAGCACGTGGTCAACACCGCCAAAGCCGATATCGTATGCCCAACCGTCGCCACCGAAAATCCAAACTGCCTTCTTGGAAAGGAATTCCTTCTCAGCAAGGATAGCCTTAGCATCCTCGCAGCCGTCAGCAGCCCACTTCTCAAGCAGCTCAACAAGTGCCTTGGTTGCAGCCTCGTTTGCCTTACCGTCGTTAAGAGTGTTAAGATACTCGTCAACGATAGCCTTGCAAGCCTCACAAGGAGTATTGAGTGCGCGAACCTTAGCGATAAGCTTCTCACGAATGGTCTTCTGACCGATATACATACCAAGACCGTGCTCAGCGTTATCCTCAAAGAGGGAGTTAGCCCAAGCAGGACCTCTGCCGCTCTCGTTGTTTACAGTGTAAGGAGTTGCAGGTGCGGAGCCGCCCCAAATGGACGAACAACCGGTTGCGTTGGAGATATACATTCTCTCACCGAACAGCTGAGTAACGAGTCTAGCATAAGAGGTTTCTGCACAGCCTGCACAAGAGCCTGAGTACTCAAGAAGGGGCTGCTTGAACTGGCTACCCTTAATAGTAAGGTTAACAAGCTCTGCCTTCTCAGATACGTTAGCAACAGCATAATCGTAAGCTGCCTGCTGGTCAAGCTGAGTAGCGATAGGCTTCATTTCAATTGCGGGTGCCTTACCTGTCTTAGCAGAGTTTGCGGTAACAGGACAAGCCTTAACGCAAAGAGTACATCCCATACAGTCAAGGGGAGATACTGCCATTGTGAACTTATATGCCGTCTTAGCAACGGGGTTCTTTGTAAACTTGGTAACTGCGGGTGCTGCTGCAGCCTCTTCCTCTGTCATAGCAAAGGGACGAACACAAGCGTGAGGACATACGAAAGCACAGTTGTTACACTGGATACAGGTCTCGGGATTCCACTGAGGAACTGTTACGGCAACGCCGCGCTTCTCATAAGCTGCTGAGCCCTGGGGGAAGGTACCGTCAACGTAAGGAGTAAATGCGGAAACCTTAAGAGAGTCACCCTGCATAGCGCCTGTAGGAATAACAACGTCGTTAACAAATGCCATAAGGTCGCTTCTCTTACCTGTAAGCTTAGCCTGGGGAGCAGTTGTACCTGCGTTCTTCCACTCTGCGGGAACTGCAACCTCGGTAAGAGCATCCTTACCTGCATCGATAGCCGCATAGTTGAGGTCAACGATAGCCTGGCCCTTCTTAATGTAAGATTTGTAAGCCGCCTTCTTCATATACTCGATAGCTTCGTCAATGGGAAGAATCTTGGCAAGAGTGAAGAATGCAGACTGAAGAACGGTATTCTTAACCTTAGCGTTACCGAGGTCTATAGCAAGCTTGGTAGCGTTGATGGTGTAGAACTTAACGTTGTTGTTAGCGATATAAGACTTAACCGATGCGGGAAGGTGAGCATCAAGCTCGTCCACACTCCAGGGGCAGTCAAGAAGGAACGTACCGCCGGGCTTAACGTCGGAAATCATATCATACTTATTAAGGTATGCATTGTTGTGGCAAGCAACGAAATCAGCCTTATTGATATAGTAAGAGGACTTGATGGGGCTGTCACCGAATCTAAGGTGAGAAATGGTGATACCGCCTGTCTTCTTAGAGTCATACTGGAAGTATGCCTGAATGAACTTATCGGTATGGTCGCCGATAATCTTGATGGAGTTCTTGTTAGCACCAACTGTACCGTCACCGCCAAGACCCCAGAACTTGCACTGAATCATATCAGAGGGTGCAGTATCGGGTGCGGGCTTCTCCTCAAGAGAGAGATTGGTAACGTCGTCTACGATACCAACGGTAAAGTGATTCTTGGGTGCCTTAGCCGCAAGGTTCTCGAATATAGCGAAGATAGACGAGGGAGTTGTATCCTTAGAGCCAAGACCGTATCTGCCGCCGACAACCTTGATGCCGCATCTGCCGCACTCTGCAAGAGATGCGATAACGTCAAGATAAAGGGGCTCGCCAAGAGAGCCGGGCTCCTTGGTTCTGTCAAGAACTGCAACAGCCTTTGCAGTTGCGGGAATAGCCTCGCAAAGCTTCTCTGCAACGAAGGGTCTATACAGTCTAACCTTAACAAGACCAACCTTCTCACCCTTTGCAAGAAGATAGTCGATAACCTCCTCAGCAACGTCACATACAGAGCCCATAGCAATCATTACGCGCTCAGCATCGGGAGCACCGTAGTAGTTGAAGAGCTTGTAGTTTGTGCCAAGCTTCTCGTTAACCTTGCCCATATACTCCTCAACGATTGCGGGTACTGCATCGTAGTAGGGGTTGCAAGCCTCTCTGTGCTGGAAGAATATATCACCGTTCTCAGCCGAGCCGCGAAGCACGGGGTGCTCAGGGTTAAGCGCTCTGTTACGGAATGCCGCAACTGCGTCCCAATCAACCATTTCAGCAAGGTCCTTATAATCCCAAGATGCAACCTTCTGTACCTCGTGAGAGGTTCTGAAGCCGTCGAAGAAGTTAAGGAAGGGAACTCTGGACTTGATGGTGGAAAGGTGAGCTACTGCACCGAGGTCCATAATCTCCTGTGCGTTAGTCTCTGCAAGCATAGCAAAACCGGTCTGACGGCAAGCATATACGTCAGAGTGATCACCGAAGATGTTAAGAGCGTGGGAAGCTACACATCTTGCAGATACGTGAATAACGCAAGGAAGAAGCTCACCGGCGATCTTGTACATATTGGGGATCATAAGAAGAAGACCCTGAGATGCGGTGTAAGTGGTGGTGAAAGCACCTGCGCCAAGAGAGCCGTGAACTGCGCCTGCTGCGCCTGCCTCGGACTGCATCTCAACTACCTTTACGTTCTGACCGAAGATGTTCTTTGCGGGTTCGCCGAAAATGTTCTTGTCAGAAGCAG
>JAZRFH010000037.1:0-13665 GCA_045661245.1 Eubacteriales bacterium
TTTGATAGGTCGGAGATGTAAGCACAGTAATGTGTTCAGTTGACCGATACTAATTGACCGAGGGCTTGAACTACTTGTTCAAGTTAGCTTTATACTTGCTTCCGTTTCTTGCTTTGTTCGGTTTTCTGTGGATAGTTGTAATAGACCGACTATCTCGGTTTTCTTATATGCGGTCCTGCTCTGGGCAGGGCTTTTTGTTTTGTATTATTAGTTTTCTAGTTTTTGTTTTTTGAATAAAATAAAAAGGCCTAAATCCGTACTCTTAAATAGAGGTATAGATATAGGCTTTTATTATTATTCTTATTATTTAGTTTTTAAGTGTCAGTTATCTAAAAACGCATATATTTCTTGCCATAGGGCATCGTCCTGCTTTGTCATACGCTCAAAGTCAAAGCTCGTCTTAAAGCTCTCGCGTTTTTGTATATCCTTGTAGTCCTCGGACTTTAAAAACTCGGTAAGCTTTACGAAAAACTCGCCCTTATACTTAACTGCGTCGGGCATATAGTTTGGATTGTGGTCCCTGTCGGTAAGTATAATAAAGCGCGTGTTTTCCCGTCCCAAAAGCGCCTGCTTCAATGCTAAAGCGTTCTTCTTGCAGCTAACCGTCTTATCGTCCTCTGAGTGAATGATAAGCGCCTTTGTATTAGAGCTTTTAAGGCTTAGGGCGGCATCCGTGTCACAATATTCGGGGTTTCTCGCACGTTCAAGGCGCATAATTGCAGGTACGTATAGGCGCAACGGACCCTTAAAAAACTGCTTGACTATATTATTTACCGACGTAAAGCCCGAGATTGCCACTACGTGAGTTACGTCCTTATGAAAGGCACTGATATTCAGCGTAGAAAAGCCGCCCCAGCTGTGGCCGATAACCGATATCTTGTGATTTTTATACCTTTCGTCTGCCTTAAGCGATTTTATAAGACTGTCAAGGTTGGAGAGTGATTCTGCAAAGCCGCCGATGCCATCGCCCTCTGATTGCATACAGCCCGTATGGTCGTATGACAAAACCGTGTAGCCGTGCCTTGCAAGCTTTTCTATCTCCTTCATATAAGAGCGGTGGCCGCCGCCCATACCGTGCTCAAATATTACAATTCTGTCAGCACTCATATTGCCATAGTAATAAAACGCACCGATAAGCCGCTGACCGTGTGCGCCGACAAATTCGTAGGGCAAAGCACAAAGCCCGTCAAAATCCCCGTGTGTAAAATAATGCACAGCACCCGTGTCGTCCGCGCGCGCGTTTATTACCGACTGATAAAATCCTACAATTTTCTTTTCGAATAACATCTTTATTAACCGTTCATATTAACATTGTTGATTGTGATAGTGGGGGCGCCGCCGTTCTCTTCACATTCAGTGCATACACATTCGCAAGCACTCTCACTCTCGCACTCGCACGTGCATTCTTCGCAGGTTCTCTCGTCCTGTGCCTCTTCTGCACAGTCGCCGGTGTCTGCTGCAGGCTCTGCCTCGGTAGCTTCTGCCGTCACAACGCTCGTGCCTGATTTATTGGCCTTTACAATCAACACGATTGCGACTACAAGCAAAACGCAAGCCAATACAACTATAAACATTGCGGCAAGCACTAAAAGTATAGTAAAAATACCGTTCATTTTCAATCCTCCAAAGAGCTTATTATACTTAAATTGTATCAATTTTAATAGAATTTGTCAACAAAATTACTTTAAAAGTTTTAAAAAGTATTGATTTACCACACTGTCTATGGTATAATCATAAAATAGTAATATTAAAAGAGGAAAATTTGCTATGAAAAGATGCTTACTTAAGGACATTTATGCCGATATACAGAGCTATGACGGCAAAACCGTTACCGTAGGCGGTTGGGTAAGAAATTTAAGAGATTCAAAAGCGTTTGGATTTATCGACCTTAATGACGGCTCATATTTTAAGAGCGTGCAGGTTGTATTTGAGCGCGAGTTTATAAATAATTATGACGAAATAGCGGCACAGAACGTTGGTGCGGCACTTGTTGTTACGGGTAAAATTGCAGTAACACCCGGTGCAAAGCAGCCCTTTGAGCTTAAGGCTGAGAAAATAGAGGTAGAGGGCACGTCAACTCCCGATTATCCTCTCCAGCCCAAGCGCCACACGGTAGAATTCCTGCGTGAGCAGGCATATCTGCGCCCAAGAACAAACCTTTTCTCTGCGGTTTACAGGGTAAGAAGCGAGGTTGCCTATGCAATTCACTCATTCTTCCACTCCCGCGGATTTGTATACGTGCATACTCCCATTATCACCTGCTCAGACGCAGAGGGTGCGGGCGAGATGTTTAGGGTAACTACGCTTGACCTTGATAATCCCCCAAGATGCGAGGACGGCAGTGTAGATTACTCGAAGGATTTCTTCGGCAAGAGTGCAAACCTTACCGTTTCGGGTCAGCTTGAGGGTGAAACCTATGCGATGGCGTTCGGCAACATCTATACCTTCGGTCCAACCTTCAGAGCAGAGAACTCAAACACCGCACGCCATGCGGCAGAGTTCTGGATGATTGAGCCTGAGATTGCATTTGCTGACCTTAACGACAATATGGCGCTTGCGTGGGATATGATAAAGTACATCATTAACCACTGCCTTGACAACTGCGCTCCTGAGCTTGAATTCTTTAATAAGTTTGTAGATAAAACTCTGCTTGACCGTCTGACCGCACTGCGTGATGCGGATTATGCAAAGGTGACTTATACCGAGGCTATTGACGTATTGCTTAAGTCGGGTGCAGAGTTCAAGTATCCCGTTTATTGGGGCGTTGACCTGCAGACCGAGCACGAGAGATATCTTACAGAGCAGGTTTACAAAAAGCCCATATTCCTCGTTGACTATCCCAAGGACATAAAGGCGTTCTACATGCGACTGAACGACGACGGCAAGACTGTTGCCGCTATGGACCTTCTTGTGCCCGGTGTCGGCGAGATTATCGGCGGCTCTCAGCGTGAGGAGCGTATAGACGTTCTTACGGCACGCATGAAGGAGCTTGACCTTAGAGAAGAGGATTACTGGTGGTATCTCAATCTCCGTAAGTACGGCGGCACAAAGCACGCAGGCTACGGTCTTGGCTTTGAGAGAATTATTATGTACCTCACAGGCGTGTCAAATATCCGCGACGTAATTCCTTATCCGAGAACGGTTGGTAACGCGGAGTTCTAAACAAAATACAAAGCACTCAGTTTGCATTTTCAGCATTCCGAGTGCTTTTTTTATTTAATTACAACCTCAATTTCTCTGATACCGTATTCCTCAAAAAGTCTTATCGCCTCTTCACATATTTCTTCGCCGCAAAGTGCAATCGGTATAGCGGGCGGGCAGGAAACCATGGGCGTGCCGCATATTCTGCCAACTGCCGAGTGCACGTCTATTATCTCGTGGGGTGAGAATACCGCATCACGGATAGACATAACCTGCTTTGCCGACGGTAAGGAATGGTGCTCCTTGTATTCAATGGGCTCACGCCTTGAAAGCCCCATAAGTGTGCCGCACAAGTATTCAAGGTCGGAAGGGGAGTTATCGGGTGTTACCATAAGCACGGTGTATTGGGCGTCGGAGAATTCCGCCTCAATTCCGTTTTCACTCAAATACCCTGCAAGGCCGGTACCCGTGTAGCCAAAAGAGAGGGGGGAGAGCGTTATCTTCAACGGTTCGCTCGGCATAACCGTAATACCGAGTGCCGCTATCTTCTCTTTTGCCGATTTTATATCCAAAATACATTTATCGAGCCTTGCGTGAAAGTCAGCCGAGAGTATCTCGTTGCACTTGTCAAGCGACTGCAGAATAAGATATGACGGGCTTGTTGATGCAAAGGTCGAGAGTGCGGCTCTGGCGCCGCCTATATATTCGGGGTAATCCTTTGATACGTGAAGGTAAGCACCGCCCGTAAGGCAGGGCAGGGTTTTATGCGCTGAGTCTGCACACATTGCCGCACCCAAGGCTATAGGATGCATGGGCGTGTCAAGAAAATTAAGGTACGCCCCGTGTGCGTTATCCACCAAGAGAGGCACTCCGTGCTCCTTGCATACCTTTGCAATGCCGTAAATATCGACTAGGTTGCCGAGATAGTCGGGCGACGTTACGTAAACGGCAGAGGGAGCCTCTTCCATTTCTGAAAGCTCATTTTCCACACACTCGGGCGTTATATTGCATACCGAGAGGTGGTCTTTGTCCGCGGGATATATCCATTTTACGTCAATGCCTATCAGTGCACAGGCGGATATAAAGGATTTATGAGCGTTTCGCCCTGCCAGAATCAGGGGGGCGCGGCCGTCTTTTCTATCCTTATCCGTTGCAAGCTTTAGCATCGCCTTGATAGCGAGCGTTGAGCCCTCGCACGAATAAAAGGTGTGAAGAGTGGAGAATAGCTCAGTGGCATTTTTCTCACTTTCCATAATTATACCCGAGGCAGAATAGAGCACGTCAGCACCCGAAATTTCGGTAATGTCGTATTTCTCGGCACCCGTGTAGCTTTTGCCCTTGTGACCGGGCATGTGAAATCTCACCGCATCACGCTCGGCATAAGCGCGCACGAAATCAATTATCGGCGTTTTCATTTTCAGCAACCTGAATCATTACGGCACATTCAATGCGCTTTTTGAAAAGCTCACAGCCGTATTTATAAACTCCGCCGATAGAGCCCGTCGCGTGATATGCGTTTGCCGCACAGCCGCCCGAGCAATAGAGCTTTGCCCAACAGTCACGGCACTCGGGGCGTGAGTAGGAGTTGCATTTGCGGAATTCGTCTTGAATTTCAAGGTTTTTAACACCGTCCCATATATTGCCAAGGCTGTATTTCTCGTCACCTACGAACTGATGGCAGGGAAACAGCTCACCCCAAGGGGTTACAGCCATATATTCGGTGCCCGAGCCGCAGCCGGTTATTCTCTTATAAATACAAGGGCCGTGCTTAAGGTCAAGCATATAGTGGTAGAAGGTAAAGGGGCGGCCTTCCTTCTTGCGCTTAATCATTTCAAAGGCAAGCTTTTCATACTGAGAGAGAAGCTCGGGTAAATCCTCGTCGGTCAAGGCGTAAGGGTCACCGGGCGGGCATACAACCGGCTCCATGCTAAGCTCGGTAAAGCCAAGGTCTGCCATATGTAATATATCGTTTGTAAAGTCAACGTTATTGTGCGTAAACGTGCCGCGCATATAGTAATTCTTACCGCCGCGCTTTTCAACAAGCTGCTTAAACTTGGGCACGATAATATCGTAGCTGCCAAGACCCGCGTAATTCTTGCGGAAATGGTCGTTTATCTCCGGACGGCTGTCAAGGCTCAGCAGCACGTTGCTCATCTCACGGTTTACAAAGTCAATTACCTCGTCGTCTATAAGCACACCGTTTGTGGTAAGGGTAAAGCGGAAGTTTTTGTTATACTTTTTCTCAATACTTCTTGCGTATTCCACAAGCTGCTTTACAACGTCCCAGTTCATAAGCGGCTCGCCGCCGAAGAAGTCTACCTCAAGGTTTCTTCTCGTGCCCGAGTTTTCAATAAGAAAATCAAACGCGCGCTTACCTACCTCAAAGCTCATAATCGCTCTGTCACCGTGGTATTTACCCTGGCTTGCAAAGCAGTAAGAGCAGTTAAGGTTGCACGTATGAGCTACGTGCAGGCACATAGCCTTGATAACCTTGCTGTTGTTCTTGAAATCTATAGCGAGATTTTCGTAGACGTCCTCGCTGAAGAGCTTGCCCTCGCCCTCAAGTGCCTTAACGTCCGAAATACAGTCCTTAATATCAGCCTCGGTAACGTCGGGGTTGCCCTTGTACTTGTCAAGAATTTTTTCAACTATCTCGTCTTCCGTATTGGTCTTGTATAGGGATATTATATCGTAAGCTACCTCGTCGGTTGAGTGAACCGACCCGCTCGCAGTATCCAGCACTATGTTATATCCGCCAAGTTTATACTGATGTACCATCTTTATCTCCAAAGTTGTGTTTTAAAAACTTTTTTATCCTTTGCAAGAACAGAGGCTGAGCCAAAACGACTCAGCCTCATAAGCAATTTTACTTGCGATTCTCACACTGCTGATTTGCAACGCCGCAAGAGGTCTTGCACGCAGACTGACAGGATGTCTGGCACTCGCCGCAGCCACCGTTCTCAACAGTCTTAGCAATATTCTTAGTTTCGATAGTCTTAATTCTCTTCATAGAATCCTCCAAAATTAAAGACACAGTCTTATATGTGTGTATTATATCATACCCCCGGAAAAATGTCAATAGTATAAATAAAATCTTTTAGGGGCTTTTAGGGGCAAAAAACGGCTTGATTTAGCAAAGTATGCGGTCGATTACCGCTGATATTTCCTCTATCAGCTCGTCCTTTGGCTGCACCATTCCCGCGTGGCACCAGTTGTAGATAACCACCGCAACACCGCCTATAAGCATAGCGGTAAGATTCTCGCACGAGGCCGCCAGCACAACGCCGTTTTCCAGAGCGCGCTTGAAAATTTCAAGTGTTGTTTCGTAGTTCTGGCTGATTATCGATTCTATCAGGATATGCTTTGCCGTGCTTGCAATAATATTTTCAACAAACAGCGAGTTGCCCGCAAGGTTTTCTATAAGATTTGATACGTAGGCTATAAAATAGTTCTTGTCAAATTCGACGTTACCCTGCCATTTTTTCTCCAAAAACGTCTGCCTGTCCACCTTTATAAGGTAAACCATAAAGTCGTTTTTATCCTTGAAATGCTTATAAAATGTAGCACGGCGCACGCCCGCACGGTCGCAAAGGTCGTTCACCGTCAGCTTTTCAAGCGGCTTTTCTCTCATAAGCTCTCCAAACGCAATAACAAGCGCGCGCTTGGTCTTAATTATTCGCAGGTCTTCTTTAACAGAGTTACCGTACATATAGTCCTCACAAATAGTTTTCTTTATGCCTATTATACCACAATAATGAACAAATGTCAATTAAAATAAATGTGAAAAAATATTAAACCTTAAAAACGGTCAAATATTTGAAGATTATTGAAATGAAAAGCAAAATGGTATATAATTATCTATAGTGTTAAAGTATTTTCACCTTCGGATAAAGAAAGGGGCTTATATGCTTGATAAGAGATTGATTGAAGAAATTCTCGGCATCGCGTCCTCGTCGGGTGCGGATTTTGCAGAGGTTTACTGCGAAAGGACGAGAAACGGCAGAGTATCTCTGCGTAACGGTATGATAGAGAATATCGCTGACGAGGTTGTATCGGGCGTAGGTATCCGTGCGTTTAAGGGTACGTCAACCGTTTACGGCTCAACCTCGGATATTTCAAGAGGGGGGCTTATAAAATGTGCGCGCTCTGTAGCCGAGGCTATGGGTGAGTGCGGCGAGGGTAAGAATATTGTCCTTTGCGAACGGATATTCCCAAATATACACCCAGTTGTTATTGCTCCGGCTACCGCAGAGATGGGTTATAAAACCGATTTACTTAAGAGTGCTTGCTCTTCTGCGAGGGGGTACGACAAGCGCATTGTACAGGCAGTCGGCGCGCTTATGACGGTTGACCATAATATTCTTATTGCAAATACAGAGGGACTTTTAACTACCGATAGACACATTCGCACCCGTATGGCTGTAAGCGCCGTAGCATCAAACGGCAGTGAAAATCAGTCGGGTACGTCAAGCCCCGGCCGCGGTATGGGTCTTGAGATGTTTGAGCTTTTCCCGCCCGAGGAGATAGGCAAGGCCGCGGCGGCGCAGGCAATTACAAACCTCGGTGCCGTTTACTGCCCCGCAGGCGTTATGCCGGTTGCTATAGAGAACGGCTTTGGCGGCGTTATATTCCACGAGGCGTGCGGCCACTCGCTAGAGGCTACCTCGGTTGGCACGGGCACAAGCCAGATGTGCGGTAAGCTCGGACAGAAGATAGCTAACGAAAAGGTAACTGCAATTGACGACGGCACAATCCCCGGTGCGTGGGGCTCGGTTAATATCGACGACGAGGGCAACCCCACACAGCGCAACGTGCTTATAGAAAACGGAGTGCTGAAAAGCTATATGATAGACCGCCTCGGCTCTCGCCGTATGGGTATGCCTATGACGGGTAACAGCCGCCGTGAGAGCTATCTTTACGAGCCGACCTCGCGTATGACAAACACCTTTATAGACAATGGCCCCGATAAAAACGAGGATATTATAGCCTCTATCGAATACGGCCTTTACGCAAAGGCTATGGGCGGCGGCTCTGTAAACCCCTTGACGGGTGCGTTCAACTTTGCCGTAAACGAGGGATATATGATTAGAAACGGCAAAATTTGCGAGGCTGTGAGAGGTGCGTCGCTTGTAGGCACGGGCTCACAGATATTGCAGGACATTGATATGGTGGGTCAAAATCTTGCCACGGGTCAGGGTATGTGCGGCTCCGCGTCGGGCAGTGTTCCCACAGACGTAGGCCAGCCGCTTATCAGAGTATCTGCCATAACGGTAGGAGGTAGATAAATGAATTTTAGTGAGATTAAAAGCATTATAGCCGAAAGGGCTGCTGAGCTTGGTATTGCGGAATATGAGATTTACTATATGTCGAGCGACGACACAACCGTTGAAACGCTTAACCGCGAGATAAACGGCTTCAGCTCCGGTACACGCGGCGGCATTTGCCTGCGTGTTGTTGCCTCGGGCAAGCTCGGATATGCCGCAACCGAGCTGATAGAGAAAAATGAAATCGCTATGCTCCCCGAGAGGGCAAAGGACAACGCAAAATACGTTGAAAAGCCCGATACCGTAGGCATATTCGAGGGCTCAGCGTCCTATGAAGAGCAAAGAGTGCCCGAACACAATCCGATGTCTGCCCGCGAGCTTAAGGAGTATGCTAAGCTTGTAGCTGACAAGCTCTTCTCTGAGAGCGATAAGGTTGTAAACGGAACTGCCAGCCGTGCTGTAGCTACGGGCTTTGAAATTCGTATTGCCAACAGCCACGGCCTTGACCTTTCCACCTCGTGCGGTATTAACGCGGCACTTGCCGAGGCGGTGGTTAGCGTGGGTGACGAGATGCAGAGTGCTTATAGCATTGAGGAGCTAAAGAGGGATAACGTCGAGGGCTCGGTTGATAAGATGGTATCAAGGACGGTAAAGGACGCGCTTAATAAAATCGGGGCAAAGAGTGTAGAGTCCGGTAAATATAACGTTCTCTTTGACGGCAAGCAGATGCGTGCACTGCTCTCCGTATTTTCCTCCGCATTCTCTGCGCGCCAGGTGCTTGACGGAATGTCAATGCTGAAGGGTAAGCTCGGCGAGGCCGTTGCATCTGACGTAGTTACGGTAACAGACGACCCGCAAAGAGAGGGACTTTCAATAGGTACAACCTTTGACGCAGAGGGCGTTGCAACCCACCGCAAGGCGGTTATTGAAAGCGGTATTCTTAAGACCTATCTTCACAACCGCGAAACTGCGCTTGCCATGGGCACAGAGAGCACTGCAAACGCATCAAAGGGTGACTATTCCTCGCCTGTCAGCATTATGCCGCACTCATTCTGTATTGAGGCGGGAGAAAAGAGCTTTGACGAGCTGCTGGCTCTCACGGGCGACGGCATCTACGTTACGGAATTGCAGGGTCTGCACGCGGGCGCTAACCCTATAACGGGTGATTTTTCGCTCCAGTCGGCAGGCTTTATGATAAGAGGCGGCAAGATTTGCGAGGCGGTTAAATCCTTTACCGTTGCAGGTAATTTCTTCACACTGCTTAAGGGCATAGAGGCGCTTTCTGACAAAATTGAGCTTGCTACTCCCACGGGCTTTACAGGCTTCGGTGCGCCGGCGGCGCTTGTACGCGATATGAGCGTTTCGGGTAAGTAAAAGCATTGACATAAATTTAACGAATTCTATTGACTTATAAAGTAAATTTGTGGTATTATATTTAAGGAAAAAATAAAAAAGGAGTTTTGTTATGGCAGCATACAATAAGAAAACAATTGAGGATATTGATGTAGCGGGCAAAACAGTGCTTGTTCGCTGCGACTTTAACGTTCCTATGAAGGACGGCGTTATTACCTCCGACAAGAGAATAGTAGGTGCGCTCCCCACTATCGAGTACCTTCTTAACAAGGGCGCAAAGGTAATTCTTTGCTCTCACATGGGTAAGCCTCACAGCATCTTTACAGAGGGCTTCGGTCTTACTAAAAAGGAGAAGAAGGCAGTTGAGGCACTTCCCGAATCAGAGAGAGCGGCTGCAACAGAGGAGTATCTTGCAAAGGCACTTAAGAACGATAAGAAAAAGCTTACTCTTGCACCCGTAGCAGTAAGACTTAACGAGCTTCTCGGCGCAGAGAAGGTTATCTTTGCCGAGGATATTATAGGCGAGGATGCAAAGGCAAAGATTGCTGCGCTTAAGCCCGGCTATGCCGTTTTGCTTGAGAACACACGCTTTGACGCAAGAGAAACCAAGAACGGTGCTGACTTTGCAAAGGAGCTTGCAGATTACGCAGACGTATTTGTAAACGATGCTTTCGGTGCGGCTCACAGAGCACACGCATCTACCGCAGGCGTTGCTGATTATATTCCCGCCGTTTGCGGCTACCTTATCCAGAAGGAAATTTCGGTTATGGGTAAGGCGCTTTCCAACCCCGAGCGTCCCTTCGTCGCTATTCTTGGCGGTGCAAAGGTTGCTGATAAGCTCAACGTTATCGACAATCTCCTTACAAAGGTTGATACTCTTATCATAGGCGGCGGTATGGCGTTTACCTTCGCTGCTGCAAAGGGTCTTTGCGTTGGTAACTCACTCCTTGACGATACAAAGCTTGATTACTGCCGCGAAATGATGAAAAAGGCAGAAGAGAAGGGCGTAAAGCTTCTTCTCCCCATTGACAATGCAATTGCATCAAGCTTCCCGAATCCTATTGACGCACCTATTGATATTGAGTACGTTGATGCAGATGCTATTCCTGCTGATAAAGAGGGTCTTGATATAGGTCCTAAGACTGCTAAGCTTTTTGCAGATGCTGTTCTTGCAGCTAAGACCGTAGTTTGGAACGGCCCGATGGGCGTTTTTGAGAACCCCACTCTTGCAAGAGGTACAATAGCAGTAGCAAACGCACTTGCAGACAGCTCCGCTATCACCATAGTTGGCGGCGGTGACTCTGCAGCAGCATGTGAGCAGCTTGGCTTTGCCGACAGAATCACTCACATTTCCACAGGCGGCGGCGCATCTCTTGAATTCCTTGAGGGTAAGGACCTTCCTGGTATATCCTGCCTTCTGGACAAGTAATTTCGGTGTAAATCGTCGTTTTCTCACACTCGCAATAGGTTTCTATTGCTTCGGCTCGAAGAACGGCGATTTCCCCTCGAAATTCCTAAGTCCAAAACAAGTGATTTTGGTGTAAATTCGTGTTTTCTCGGGTCGTCGTAGATTTCTACGCCTTCCCCTCAAAGAACCTAAATTTTCACTCGAAATTCCTAAGTCCAAAACAAGCGGTGATTTTGCATTTTTACATTTCGTAAAGAGAGAAAAGGATAGAAAAAATGAGAAGAACAGTTATAGCAGGCAACTGGAAAATGAATATGACGCCCGCTGAGGCGGAAAAGTTTATAAAGGAGCTTGCTCCCATGGTTGCAGGGCTTGACAAGTGCGATATCGTTCTTTGCGTACCTGCAATAGATATCCCCGCGGCCGTTGCGGCTGCAAAGGGCACCAATATCAAAATCGGTGCTGAAAACGTACATTTCAAAGAGTCCGGTGCTTATACCGGTGAGCTTTCCGCAAAGATGCTTACAGAGGCAGGCGTTGAGTACGTGGTTATAGGTCACTCTGAGCGCCGTCAGTATTTCGGTGAAACAGACAAGACGGTTAACCTTCGCACCAAAGCCGCTCTTGCGGCAGGCCTTAAGGCTATAGTTTGCGTTGGCGAGAGCCTTGAAGAGCGCGAGCTCGGATATACCGAAACTCTTCTTAAGTTCCAGACTAAAATGGCACTCACAGGTGTCAGCGCTGAGCAGCTTAAGAAAGTTATCGTAGCTTACGAGCCTGTATGGGCTATCGGTACGGGTGTTACCGCTACCGCTGAGCAGGCAGACGAGGGTAACGGCTACGTTCGTGCGGCAATTGCCGAGGTTTACGGTGCTGAGGCTGCAGAGGGCGTTACCGTTCAGTACGGCGGCTCTATGAACGATGCTAATGCCGAGGAGCTTCTTTCAAAGGTTAACGTTGACGGCGGTCTTATAGGCGGTGCGTCACTCAAAACCGACAAATTCACCGCTATAGTTAAGGCGGCTAACTAAAGATTTAACGGTTGTCAGTATTCCTTGCCGACAGCCGTTTTTATTTGGAATAAGCTCGCCGGAGTAAGAAAAAATACGTTTAAACAATTCTAATAAATTAGAATGCGCGTTTTTTGTTAGTTATTGTGTTACACGTTGTTAACAATGCTTTGTTTAAATTCAACAAAAAACGACTTGATAAAATGTTCAAAATGATTCTTGCCTTGAAGAGCATTTTATGTTAAAATATTATCGTTAAAAATTTTATTTATTTAGGAGATTTTAAAATGTCAGGTCTTTCACTCAGACACATTTACAAAAAGTATCCCGGCGGCGTTACTGCCGTTTCCGACTTTAACCTTGAGATTAAGGATAAAGAGTTCCTTATCTTCGTTGGTCCTTCGGGATGCGGTAAGTCTACCACACTTCGTATGATTGCGGGCCTTGAGGAGATTTCCGAGGGTGAGCTTTACATAGGCGACAGATACGTTAACGACGTTGCACCTAAGGACAGAGATATTGCGATGGTGTTCCAGAACTATGCTCTTTATCCTCACATGACCGTATTTGATAACATGGCATTCGGTCTTAAGCTTCGTAAGGTTCCCAAGGAAGAAATAAAAAGACGAGTTGAAGAGGCTGCAAGAATTCTTGATATAAGCCACCTTCTTGAAAGACGCCCCAAGGCTCTTTCGGGCGGTCAGAAGCAGAGAGTTGCGCTTGGCCGTGCTATCGTTCGTAACCCCAAGGTATTCCTTCTTGACGAGCCGCTTTCAAACCTTGATGCTAAGCTTCGTGCAAGCATGAGAACCGAGCTTACAAAGCTTCACAAGAAGGTTGAAACAACATTTATCTACGTAACGCACGACCAGGTAGAGGCTATGACGATGGCTTCCCGTATCGTTGTTATGCGTGACGGTATTATTCAGCAGGTTGATACTCCCCAGAATCTTTACGATTCACCCTGCAATCTCTTCGTTGCAGGCTTCATAGGCACACCTCAAATGAACTTCCTTACAGGTAAGCTTGTAAAGAAGGGCAACGACCTTTACGCTACTCTCGGTGTTACCGAGGTTAAGCTCCCTGCAGACAAGGCTAACAACCCCGACCTCAAGGAGTACATCGGTCAGGAGGTTATCTTTGGTATCCGTCCTGAGAATATTCATGACGAGCCTATGTATCTCAGCACCATGGCTGATACTTGCATGGAGGTTAGCGTTGACGTTACAGAGCTTATGGGTGCAGAGATTTATCTCTACCTTGGCTTTGAGGGTATGGACGATGCTACTAACGGTAAGAACATTATCGCAAGAGTATCCTCTCGCTCTACCGCTCGCTCGGGTGATAAGATTAAGGTTGCTATTGACACCTCTCGTATCCATATATTTGATAAGGATAGTGAGCGTTGCATCTGCCACTAATCTTCGGCCTGTTTCTATTGGCATAAACGAATAAAAAACAAAGGGGTACTGTAGTTTTCAGTGCCCCT
>JAZRFH010000038.1:0-8317 GCA_045661245.1 Eubacteriales bacterium
AAACAGCCTTGCTACAGATGCTAAGCGTCTTCTCTCGGATAACACCCCATTTGCTATAAACGAAGCATACAGAGCGCTTTATACAAATATACTTTATCTGCCGATTGAATCCAAATCTAAAAAGATTGCAGTAATCAGTGCCATTCCGGGTGAAGGTAAGACCACAACTGCAATAAACCTGGCGTTTACAATTGCTGCTAACTCTCCTGAGTCAAAGGTTTTGCTTGTTGATTCGGATATGCGTAAGCCGAGGGTAGCAAATCTTCTCGGCCACCGCGCTAAAAAGCTTCACGGCTTGAGTGAATATCTTGCAGGCATTGATGACGCACCTCAGTTTACTGATACTCAGTACAGCAATCTAAAATTTCTTCCGTCAGGTGCACCAAGCACAAACAGCCCTGCGCTGTTGTCTACCGGCAGAATGAAGAAGCTTGCTGATATACTTGATAACAATTTTGATTACGTTATCTTTGATACTCCTCCTGTAAACATAGTTGCTGATGCGCTCTTGCTTAACGATTTTGTTGACGGATATATTGCTGCAGTAAAATACGGTTATTCAGACTATAACTCTATTTCTGAGGCGATAGACCGCTTTGGCGCATCCGAGGGCAAGCTCTTTGGATTTGTTATAAATGCCTACAATATGAAGGGGGATAAGGTGCGCTCGTCCCGCGGCAGAAAATACAGCTACAGTGGTGCAAGCTATGAAACGGATGAATATTGATATATGCGATTTTCACGCGCATATTCTTCCGGGCGTTGACCATGGCTCTACAAACTTAAAAATGTCAATAAGCCAGCTTTTACTGGCACAAAGGTGCGGAGTATGCAGAATAGTGGCTTCTCCGCATTTTTATGCCCATAAAGAAAGTGTGTCGTCATTTATTGAGCGCCGTGACTCAGCCTATGAGCTGTTAAAGACCGAATTACCGGAGGGTATGACGATTGCTTTAGGAGCTGAAGTCTTGCTTTGTGATAATATGGAGAATTTGCCCGGGCTTGAAAGACTAACTATTGGCGGCTCTAACGTTCTCTTGCTTGAGTTGCCGTATAGCGAGATAACCGAAGCTCATTTCTTTACAGTATCTGAGCTTTTAGGCAAAGGGTATAAGGTAGTTCTTGCACACGCTGAGAGATACGACACTTTGCATATTGACGAGCTTTGTCAGCTCGGTGCTCAAATTCAGCTAAATGCAGATGCTGTTTCTCCTCGCTTTTTTAAGTCAAGTGCCGTCAAGCATTGGCTTGCTTCCGGTGCCGTATGCTCGATAGGCTCGGATATTCACGGTATAAGCAAGAAGGCTTATCTTAATTTTGTTAAAGCTGTATTGCAAAATACCGGTTCGGTTTTCGATATAAAGAAAAAATCCGACCTTTTATGGTCGGGATTTAAAGCGGAGTAATCTCCGCTTTTTTATTTTATAATTCTTTAATCTTGAAAATTACAGGTCGGTATCGTCCGTGCAAGAGGTGACAAATATGTCCTGACCGCCTCTTGCCATGCCATACACTATTTTCTGTATATCAGCCCAAGCCCATCCGCAGAAGCCGTTGGGCATAGTCCACGGTTGGTCTTTGTCTGTTATAAATACATCTCCTGCTTTACAATGGGGGCAGGGGGACCATACCTCAGGGTTTTTGGCATACTGTTCAACCAAATCGGCGTGGCATAGCTTTTTCATTACGGTTATTTTAACACTGTGCGCTTGAGTTTCTGAATTATTTTTTACCTTTAATGCTCCCAAAGAGAGCATTATAAAATGCTATCTTCTTTTTATTTTTTCAATAAAAGATATGCTTTTGTTATATGCATACCCAACCAAAACAACTAAACAAAATTCAATTGGCAAAAGGATTATGTACCATAGAAAATTGTTATTGTAGATAGGAAGCAAGAATTTTAAACAAACCGCTGAAAAATCGTACACTATAAATGTGTGAGTAAGATATATTGGAAAACTGATTTTACCAATTTCTCTTATCGCTTTAATAACAATATTTTTATCATTATTAAAGCAGTTAAAAGACTTTGGGCAACTTAACATAGGCCAACACAATAACAAAAAAGAGGCTGCAACCAAAGACGGAGAAAAAACAAAAGAATAATGCCAACGACCATAAAATAAAATAATTGACAACGTCGCAAAGCAAATCGAAAAGAAGGGAGCGTATTTGCTAGTCTTATCACTGTTGCTGATATCAAATAATACTAAACCAATGGAGAAGGGAGTCAATTGGTTAATAAAAGAAAAATAAACAAAAGAATTGTTTGTACAAACAAATACGGGATGTATTTTTTCTAAACCGATGACTAAAATTGTTGTAATAGCAAGGATGACGGTGGGAAAAATTAACGGTCTATACCTTTTCCAAAATACATTTTTGTTTGAAAAATAAATCTTGTGCAGTAATGGAAAAAAAGCATACAGTATAACGGTCGTGCCAATATACCACCCGCCGCGAACAATGGTGTTATTTATACCGTTTACAGGAACAAATCCATTGAGAAACAGTGCGTTTATTACCACTCCCGGAACATTAATTTCTTCTACAATATTCTTTTGCATAACAATGGCCATTAAAATGCGGTAGACTACATGAAGAAATATAGCACCCCACCAGCCGATTGCCAATCCAGATATTCTTTTTTTCATGTAAGAAGTCCATGGAAGAGGCTTTCTTGAAAAGGAATGACAAAGTCCAAAAGCAGATAGCGCAAAGAATATCTGACATCCCATTTGACCAAATCTTTGTATGGCACTTTGTGCATACGACAAATCGAAACGCTGATGTGAATGGACAAGTATAACTAACAATATAGCAATACCTTTAAAGAAATCTGTTATTCTCCTGCTATCTTTAATTACTACAACTTCATTATTTATCATATGTATAACCTCGTCGCTTTTGTTGAGTTAATTATATTTTACTATAATAATTTTAAAAGTCAATATATAGAGCATAAATTCCCTTGCTTTGCAGATACTAACAGTACACAAATCTGTAATCAAGGAGATTTTATATATATGAAAGCAACGGGAATTGTGAGAAGAATTGACGACCTTGGTCGTGTTGTTATACCTAAGGAAATAAGGCGCACCTTAAGAATTAAAGAGGGCGACCCACTTGAGATATATACCGACAGAGAAGGAGAGGTTATTTTTAAGAAATATTCACCTATTGGAGAATTACAAAGCTTTGCAAGCGAGTACGCAGATACCTTACAAAAGACCTCGTCAATGCCCATATTTATTTGTGACAGGGACGAGATTATTGCAGTATCGGGTGCGTCTAAGAAGGAGTATCTTGATAGGCGGATATCAAAGGGTCTTGAAGAGATTGTAGAAAACCGTTCTTTGTACGTTCACAGCGCAAGCGATGAGGCGGTTGCAATAACAAGTGACGGTGGCTCGCATTACGTAAACTGCGCAATGCCTATTCTTACGGAGGGGGACGTTGTGGGCTGTGTTGTTTCTGCTATGCAATATGACAGTCCGTCTAGTGCTAAAATTTCAGAAGAAACAGAGTCAAAGCTTATCCAGACGGCAGGTATTTTTTTGGGAAAGCAGATGGAAGGCTAAAAAGTAAAGGTGAAGCTTCAAAACGACCGGGCTTCACCTTTTACTATGCTATTTTATTGATATTTTAGATGTTGTCGACGATTTTGCAAAGGAAATATAGCTTGTTCCTCTGTTAACTGTCAGCTTTTGGCCGTCCTTATCAAAAAGGGTAAGATTTCCGACGGCATCAACGCTCCACGTGATGTCAACGTATTTGCCCATGCTGGCATATTTGCCCTTGCCCGAGCTTGCGGTATTTAGCACACATTCGGTGTATTCGCTTGTTTCATAGGTCGTCGAATCTGCAAAAAGTATAAATACGTTATCATATTTACACGCCTTATCGTTGATTAGGTCTGTTTTTACAGTACCGTTTTTGAGAAGCGTATAGCTTTTGTCACTGTCTGAGTACATAAGCTCTGTAGAGTTACCGTCTGAATAGGGTACAGTTATGCTGACCGCGCTCTCCCCGTTAAGATACAGGGGCTTTGAGTAATCCGCAAAGCAGTAAGGCAGGGGTGGAGTTTCAGTACGTACGGTGCTTGTATTCGTGTTTTTGATAAGTGCATTTAATAAGTCACCGTTTGTGTATGCGTAATCGTTGTATTCGGTATAATGATAGCCTGTGTTTTTGCTTATATCAAGCATTCCGCCCGTGATAGGTAGGCTATCGTATTTTACCTTTTGGTCGTTGCCAAGCGATAACGGCAAGCCGCCGAAATAAGATATTACGTTTGAAATATAACCCCTTGTTGGAGCTATAGACCCTATTTTACCTATTGACGTAGCATCGTCAAAAAATGCCGCAAATCTCGTTTTGCCGTTTTCACAGGGCAATTCTACAACAAGGTATGAGCTTGACAAGCCGTATATTGGTGCATCTGTGCTGAGGGTCAAGCAAAGCGGCTTAATATACTGTTCTTCCTCGGTGATTTCAAGCCCGGTTATGTAGTGTAAAAATTCAGGCACTGGCTTAGATGCCTCAACCTTGTTTTGTGTGTTTCCGTCTGTATTTTCATCGGTTTCACCGCTTGGTTTGTTATCCTCGGTTTTTCCGTTATCATCCGGTTTGCTGACCGTAGGTCCGTGCCAATCCTGTGCCGCATAAGCAACAGTGCAGGAAAGTATTACGGTCAGGATAAAAAAAGCAACCAGCTTTACGAGGTTGCCATTTTTAAACGTCTTCATTTTTTACCTCCTTGCAAGCAGACCGAGTGCTTGCACGTATGACATATAAAGTCTTATTTGTTAAATCTCTCCAGCCAGGCATCTGCAAACTCAAATGCCTCCTTGAAGCCTACCACAATCTTCTGATTTTTGGGTATCTTCGTACTGCTCTCGCAGAGCTGTACCATAATTTTGTCGGGAACAGTACCGTTTTCGGTATCCTTCTCAGACATTATCATCATGTAGATGTAGAACATTTCCGACATATCGCCGTAGAAAATATCATCACCCTGACGAACAAGGGGTCTGCCCTTGTACTCTACAAACTCGTTTTCGTTAACACCGTTTGTGTTTAACATTATTTATCTCCTTTCTGAATTTTAGAAAACGACGGCGTGCTTGTCCGTTTCCGAATATATCATAGCAAACAAAAGAGTCTGTGTAAATACATTCGACAAAAAAGCAAGCGTGCAAAGAAATCGCATAAAACTGTTATTTTTTTACGTAAGGCGTTAGCCTCAGTGCACTGTTGCCGTCAGGCGGGCATGGCTTTGTCAGCTGGTAGATAGAATCTGCCTTATCCGACAAAAGCTTTTGCCTTTTTGCTCCCTCACTCAGCCCGTCGGTTCTCGAGGGCTTTGTAAGAATAGGAAAGTCGCTTTGTTTTCTGATTTTCTTTAGCAACGCCATACCGATGCCGTCAAGTGCAAGTATCTGTGTGTAGCGCGGTAGGTCCTTAACGTCGGAGGAGGTAACGCCGAAGAAGGAGTAGAGAATTGCGCGTCTAAGTCTTGCCCTTGTAAAAGCCTTGGTTTCCGATAGGCGTAGCAGGGTTGTGTAATCGTTTGCCTTGAAGCTTGCGCTTCTTATAGAATTATATAAACCGCCGCCGACGTCGTGTATATCACAGCTTTCAGCCTGCGAATTTAATCTAAAATGAGAGATAACAGCACTGTCAAGTCTTGAAATATTACAAGGAAATTCACCCTTGGATAAAAGCTCTAACGTTATATCCTTTGCAAAAGTAGGGACATATTCAAGGGCAGAAATATCTCTTGCCATTATAGCGTTTCTTATTGCCGAGGCGCTTTGCAGCTCGGTTTTTTCTATATTCTCGCTGTCGTATCCTGCACCCATGCGTTTGATTGTAACGGGCGTTATTTTGCTCTTTGTTTTTAGAAGAGCCTTGATATATTCGACCGCGAGAATGTTGTTGGGGCTAAGCTCGGGCATAGCGGTATCGCCGAGGCTTTCCTTAAGTGCCGCTTCAATTAACTCGGGGTAGCCGAAAGTTTTACATTCCTTCGACCTTGCATACTTTGCGAGCTTTGAGTTAAAATCGCGGCTAAGCATAACCTCAGCACAGCTCTTCAGTACCTCAACATCCCCGCACTCACTGCCGAATACAAGGTAATCAACGCATCCGAGCGAGTTTAGTATATGCACAGCCGATGCGGCAAAAAATTCAGCACTTGACATAGAGTAGGGAAAGGGCAGCTCCAAAACCAGGTTAATACCGGCCTCGACAGCGATTTTTGCGCGGTGCGCCTTATCCATTATAGCACATTCGCCCCTCTGTGTAAAGTTGCCGCTCATAATTGCTATAATTTCTGTATTTTTGCCGAGTAATTCTCTTGTTTTTTTGATTTGATATGCGTGCCCGTTGTGAAACGGATTATATTCGCATATTATAGCCGCAACAGACATACATACCCCTTTCTTATTCATAAGAAAACAATTTATCCATTTTTTTGAAATAATACTTGAATAAATATATTAAATAGTGTATAATATTTTTGTTCAAAAATCAACAAGGAGAAATCAAATGAAGGTTTTAGTTGTAAATGCAGGCTCAAGCTCGCTTAAATACCAGCTTTTTGACACTGCTACAAACAGTGTTCTCGCTAAGGGTAACTGCGAGAGAATAGGTATTGACGGCTCGAGAATTATTCACAAAACACAGGGTAAGGACGAGTATATTAAGGATACTCCCCTTAAGGACCACTCGGAGGCTACAAAGCTCGTCGTTGCAACCCTTACCGATAAGACTGTAGGCTGTCTTGACTCGGTATCCGAGATTGAGGCTATAGGCCACAGAGTAGTGCACGGCGGCTCCTACTTTACAGAGTCTATGCTCGTAACAGAGGACGTTATCGCTGTTCTTGAAAAGTGCAATTCCTACGCACCTCTTCACACTCCCGCGCACATTATGGGTATCAGAGGCTGTCTTGCCGCAATGCCCAACACCCCTGAGGTTCTTGTTTTTGATACCTCATTCCACCAGACTATGCCGAGAGAGGCGTATATGTACGGTGTTTCTTACGATATGTATGAGGATTACGGAATTCGCCGTTACGGTGCACACGGTACCTCTCACAGATACGTAAGCGGTGAAATGATTAAGCTTATGGGCGGATGCGCTGAGGGTACTAAAATCGTAACCTGTCATATCGGCAACGGCTCGTCCATCTCTGCTGTTAAAGATGGTAAGTGTGTTGATACATCAATGGGATTTACTCCCCTTGACGGTATTATGATGGGTACAAGATGCGGTGCTATCGACCCCGCAATCGTTCCGTTTATTATGGAAAAGAAGAACTTTACACCTAAAGAGGCTGAGAGCTATATGAACAAGCAGTGCGGCTTCCTCGGTATCAGCGGCATCAGCTCTGACTCAAGAGACCTTGAGCGCGCAGTAGCGGAGGGTAACGACCGTGCAAAGCTTGCTTATGAGATGCTTTGCTACCAGATAAAGAAGTTTATCGGTGCTTATTCTGCATCAATGGGCGGCCTTAATGCAATCGTATTTACCGCAGGTATCGGTGAGCACTCACCCTACATCAGAGAGCATGCTCTTGAGGGTCTTGAGTATCTCGGTGTTAAGCTTGACCTTGATAAGAAC
The DNA here is from genome assembly GCA_045661245.1 of Eubacteriales bacterium. GTDB lineage: Bacteria > Bacillota > Clostridia > Oscillospirales > CAG-272 > UBA1740. The sequence continues at coordinate 7,633 of JAZRFH010000038.1, forward strand.
AATTTCGGTCACTCCGGTACACCTGTTAAGATTTCAAGCGACGACTCTAAGGTTGCGGTATATATGATACCCACCAATGAGGAGCTTGTTATTGCAAGCGATACAGAAAGAATAGTTTCCGCGCTTTAATAAATTGTTTAGCTGCCACCTTGCGTGGCAGCTTTTTTTGCCTACTCTATGATATCATAAAGAAATTTCGATGTCAAGAATAACTAAAATAAATATTAGCACAGCTCCCGTTCAATATCCTTAATTAGCTTATTAAAAATAGTGTCGTTGTTTGAAAAAATCATTCCGTTCTTGTAGATATCCTCAAGCATAAAGTGCCATTTTGCGGCACGGGCAAAGGCATCCATGGCAAGCTTTAATAGCTCGTTATATATCTTCTTTTCTGGAGTCAGCTCTATTTTTTCAGCCATAATCACGGTGCTATCAATGCCACCGTTTTTACCCTTATCGGTTATAAACAAGTGCCGAGGCGTGTAGATTGCCTCAATTTGGCTATCAGATAGCGGTGTAGGGCAGTATGCCTCTGTGTATCCGGAAAGTGCAGAGTAAAGCCGCTTCATTACAATAAATTCGGTATACCCGTCACCTGATATAGTTATGCAATTTTTGCTTTCTTCGCAACAATCGGAAAGCCGCACCTGTCCGTCCTTACCGAAAGCACTTATAAAGTAGCGGC
>JAZRFH010000039.1:0-3468 GCA_045661245.1 Eubacteriales bacterium
TACTACGCCGTGCTTGAGCAAAACGGCAAGCTATCACTGCTTAAGAAGGACGAATGCGATAGCTTTGCACATCCCTTGATACTTGACACGGTAACAGACACCGAGGCACTGAAGCGCCTAGGCTATAACGAAGAATGGCTAAATGCAAGGCTTAAAGAAAAAAATCTTAAACAAACAGACGTATTTCTGCTAACGGTGACTGACGGCGGTAAGGTTGAAATTATAGAAAGGAGCGAGAAATGAGTAAAAGCATTCTTTTTTCATCCTTGATTATTGCCATCACGGTAGCCTTTATTGCAGTGAACTCAACGGTAAGCAGTAAAATTCTTAAAAATTTCGAAGAGGAGCTTATGTCAAGCGAGGACACCGAAGAATATAGGGCGTTAGAGGAGCGGTTTGACAAACGCGAGGGCTACCTATCGTTTTTTATACCCGACAACGTTTTACTCGAGATGCACTCGGCATTCGGTGAGATTATTGCCTACTCTGAGGAAGGCAGCACTGACGAAATGAACGCGGCAAAAAACCGCCTTTGTGCAAGACTTAGCGAGCAAAGACGGTTATGCGGTTTAAATTTAAGCTCTGTATTTTAATGCGCGCCGAAAAGCGACATATCGGCCTTATACCCTTCTGTGCGCAAAATCGAATAATGCTCCTTTTTTAAATCGGGGCAAGAAAGAATTCCACACTCGGCCTTAAGCGCCTTTATGATATATTCGGGATTTAAAAATTCCGATGCATCGGCAGACAGAATACAGTCTATATGAATAACGTCCCCATTCAGGGCAACTTCGGAGCTTTTAATTAAGCGTGCGATATCCTGCTCCCTTGCCTCTTCGTGCGGCTTACCCTTTTTCTTTACAACAAGGTTATCGCGCGAGAGCACCTCACGAATGCGATTTACAAGCTCTTCGTCTGCCCCATCTGTTTTTATATCAATGGAATAGGAAAGCCATTTAAGCTCGGTTAGCTTAACGTCGGTATAATACGCATCAAGCACCTGCATCTCGTCGGTCATATTACTGTTAAGGCGGAGCTTTATGACCTCGGGCGGCACCTTCTCTGTCAGCCTTACGTCCATATATTCGGAAAGGCTTTCAACTCCTATTGAAAGAGGGGCGGCAAAAATCATTTTTGGCTTGGGATTAAAGCCTTCTGTATACCAAAGCGGCAGATTTGCCCTTACTATAATTTTATTCATTGTGCGAACAAGGTCAAGGTGGGAAATGTATTGAAGGCTGCCCACCTTTTTAAATTTGATACGCACATTATAATAAGGCATATTTTGGCTTAGCACCATCTGTTTTTACCTCCGAGCTTATTTGCGCCGCAGCCGTTACAGTGCTCGGCACACGAGGGCGTGGTTTTACCCTGATAAGCCTTTTCACGCTCGCGCTTCAAGAATTCCTTGGTAACGCCGCAATCGATAACATCCCAAGGTAAAACCTCGTCAATCCCAAAGCCGCGGCTGGTGTAAAACGCGGGGTCGATACCGCATCTTTCAAATACGGACATCCATCTGTCAAAATCAAAATACTCGTCCCACGCGTCAAACATAGCTCCCTCTTCCACCGCAAGAGCAATAGCGGGTGCAAGACGGCGGTCGCCCCTTGCAAAAACTGCCTCGATAAACGAAACCTTAGCCTCATGATAGGTGTATCTGATTTTTTTATCGGTTATACACTGTCTTAAATGCTCTTGCTTTTTTAGAAGGACGTCAAAGGTATCCTGCTTTTCCCACTGGAAGGGTGTAAAGGGCTTAGGCACAAAGCAGGCAACGCTTATAGTAACGCTTACGCCGCGCGGGCGCTCTGCCTTGGGTAACTCATAATAAGAATGGACAACCTTTTTTGCAAGCTCGGCAATACCATCAATATCTTCAAGCGTTTCGGTAGGCAGTCCGTTCATAAAATAGAGCTTAACCGAGCTTTTACCGCCTCGGAAAGCAATACCAACAGAGCGCATAAGGTCTTCCTCGCTGACGTTTTTGTTTATAACGTCACGCAGCCTTTGCGTGCCTGCCTCGGGAGCAAAGGTAATACCGCCCGTGCGCACGCTTGAAACCTTAGACATAAGCTCCTCTGAAAAGCTGTCAATACGCAGCGACGGCAATGATAGGCTTACGTGTGCATCGTCTGTCCACGAAAGCAGGCCGTCTGTAAGCTCACGGAGCCTTGAATAATCGCTTATTGAAAGAGAAATGAGTGAAATCTCGTCATATCCTGTATTTTCGTATAAGCACTTTGCACTTTTACACAGTGTTTCAGGCGATTTTTCTCTTATTGGGCGATAGACCATGCCCGCCTGACAAAAACGGCAGCCGCGTATACAGCCGCGGTACACCTCAAGCACGATACGGTCGTGAACAGTTTCTATATATGGCATAATAAGCTTATCGGGATAGGGAGCCTTGTCCAAATCCTCAACAATGCGCTTACGTACCTTAGCGGGAACGTCGGGATACATAGGGCGGTATTCTTTTATCGTGCCGTCGTCGTTATAAGAAACCTCATAAAGTGACGGGATATACACACCCTCAATATGCGATGCCTCACGCAAAAATGCGGCTCTCGTGTAAGTGCCGTCTTCCTTCATTTTATTATAAAGGTGGCAGATTTCAAGCAAAACCTCCTCTCCCTCACCAACGTTGATAAGGTCAAAAAAGTCTGCTACAGGCTCGGAGTTGAATACGCAGGGACCGCCGGCTATTATAATAGGTGTATCCTCACCTCTATCCTTACTGTAAATCGGAAAGCCTGCAAGCTTAAGCATTTGCAGTGCTGTTGTATAGCAAAGCTCATACTGCAAGGAAAAGGCTACCATATCAAACATAGACAAGGGGTCACCGCTTTCAAGAGCATAAAGAGGAATATTATATTCCTGCATTTTGTTTTTCATATCCGCCCAAGGTGCGTAAACACGCTCACACCAGACGTCACTGTCACGGTTGAGAACGTCGTAGAGAATACGCACGCCAAGGTTGGACATCCCTATTTCATAAGTATCGGGAAAGCAAAAGGCAAAACGGCATTTTACACTGTTTTTTTCCTTTACTACCCTGTTATACTCCCCGCCTATGTATCTGCCAGGCTTAGTGACAGATTTAAGGACCGAGGAGATATTTTCTTGATTTTGCATTATTACTTATCCTTTTTAATTCTAAAGGTCATTTTTGAGCGAACGTAAAGCACGCCTACCCAAGCAAGCTGCCATACCGAAAGGGCAAAGCCCGGAATTATAGATATATTGCCTACAAAGGCAAGCGAAAGAACAACCGCAAGCGCCGCGCCTACCATCATAGATATAAGCTCGCTTACTGCAAAGCTTGACTGAAATGAGGTATACCTGCGTGCAAGCAGTAAAAGATTGACCGCGGCCGTTTTGTCTGCAAGCGTTACCGCACCCGAGCTGACTTTGCGGTAAACCTTATCCTCGCACTTAGTGCGATATGTACGCATTACCCTGATA
>JAZRFH010000040.1:0-14337 GCA_045661245.1 Eubacteriales bacterium
ACTGCATCATTTTCTTTGGTAATAAGCCGTATTATTGATTTTTCCAAAACGTCGATATCCGAGCCCGGCAAATCACACCTGCCATATCCGCCACCTGCAAAAACGGTATCTCCGACGAAGATATTTTCTCCGATTCTATAAGAAACACCACCCGGTGTATGCCCCGGGCACGCAATTACACGAATTTCCTCACCGCCAAGCAGTAAAACCTGGTTATCCTCTACCGAGCGTGCCTCTCCAAAATACCCCTCATTAAGACCGAGAAAGCCTAAATAGCAGTTTAGATAAGGGTCAGCAAGCCCTGCTCTGTCTTCTTTTCCTACAATAACTTCAGCGCCCGTATTAACCCATGAATCTATTTTGATAATATGGTCAAAATGGCAATGCGTTAAAAGTATATATTTTATTTTTCCTTCAATTTCGGGGTATGAATTTGAAACAGACTGATATTCCACCGATGGGTCAACAACTGCAAATTCTCCGTTTGACTCAACTATATACGTATTTGAGCCAAAATAGCCGCGCGGTGTTACGCAATAGATATTTAGCATATTTTACCTTAATTTAATTAATTATATGTTATTATAACACACTATCAAAAAAAAGTCTATTGTTTTTTAAAAATATAAGCAAAAAAGCCACAAAATTCATAGAATAATATTGTACCGCTCGGTACAAGGAAGGAGTTTATGGCTTGAGGGGCACGATTATAACAGTGGGCTCAGTAACTTATGCAATTAAGTGTAAAAAGCTGTTAAATAAAAATGGCATAAGGTCAAAGCTGATTAAGGTTGACCCTGGCATAAATGAAAACGGCTGCACTTACGGTGTAGAGTTCCCTAAAGAAAGTTTTTACAGTGCAGTATCGATTTTAAGACAAGAAAATATAAGCTATAGGGTTTATAGGGATTAAAAATGATTTATTTTGATAATGCCGCAACCACACTTCCGAAACCCAAATGCGTAGTTAAGGAAGTAAACAAATGTATCAGGCATTATTGTGGCAACCCAGGCAGAAGTACGCATATTTATGCTTTAAAATCAAGCGAGGAAATTTACAGGGCACGCGAAAGCGTTACTGAGCTTTTTAATTTCAATAGTCCGGAGAACGTTGTATTTACACAAAACGCAACACATGGCTTAAATATTGCAATTAAAGGTCTTGTAAATGATAAAATGGACGTTATAATATCAGATTTAGAGCATAATTCGGTAATAAGACCGCTAAGCAAAGCAGTAAGTAAGCACAATGGAACAATTTCAGTGTATAACAGCGATATAGACCTTGAAAAGGCTATATTACCTTTAATTAAAGACAATACGAGAGTTCTTATCTCCACACTTTCTTCAAACGTTACAGGTAAGGTAATAAACCCTTATACGCTTTCGAAAATTGCCCAAAGGCATCACTTAAAGCTAATACTTGATGCATCGCAGTATGCCGGGCATCTGCCGCTTGATTTATCAAGATGTAAGTTTGATTGCTTGATAGCACCGGGTCATAAGGCTTTATTTGGCTTGCAAGGCTCAGGCATTTTGGTTATGTCAGGTGATTCTAACGTCGACACACTTATTGAGGGCGGCGGAGGATATGATACACTAAATGCTGATATGCCCACTCTATTACCCGAACGCTTCGAGGCCGGAACGCCGCCAACACCGTCAATTGTAGGATTGAGATGCGGTATTGATTATATTCTTAGCAAAGGTCAGGAGAATATTTCATTTAAGCTTGATAAGCTTACAAAGCGTGCATACGAGGTTCTCTCAGAGTTAAACAGTACTCAAATATACGGGGCGGAAAACGGCATTGTGTCGTTCAAAATAGGAAACGTTCCGTCAAGCATAACTGCAGATATGCTATCAAAGAACGGCATAGCATGCCGCTCGGGACTGCACTGCTCTCCTCTCATTCATGAAAAGCTCGGTACCGTAAATGGGGGGCTTGTAAGAATATCATTTTCGTATTTTAATTCAGTTAAAGAAATTGATAAGCTTTATAAGGTTTTAAAGTCAGAATGCAAATAAATAAGCACCGAGCAGTAATTCTGTTCGATGCTTTTATTTTATAGCTTTGTACCGCAATGCTTACAAAATGCACTGTCAGAGTCATTTTCAAGCTTACATGATGGGCAAACCTTTTTGCTTAACGTGTCAATCTCGTTGCTAAGGCTATGAATAACCGTAACCTTATGTAAATTTTTCTCAGTATCCATTGATACCTTGGTAACCTTAAGACTAACCTTACGCATATATCCGTAAATTACAGATGCAATACCGAGAAAGAAGATTGGTATACCGAGGAATGAGCAAACAAAGAGCTCAGGCTCTTCACCACGTGTCAAAGCAGAGATAAAATCTGAAAATCCTATTATGATTAGCGTTGCGCCGCCTATTATCAAAAGCATACCAACAAGCTTTAAGGCCAGCTTAACTTTAGCTATAGATTTATCTGACATAATTCTCATCCTCCTGTAATTTATTCTATCAAATTAACAGTATAAAGTCAAGTATTTTTAATTTATAGTCTGTTTTTCTCATTAAGATATTGATATTTGTCTTTTAATATGATAAAATATTCTTGTAACGGAGGCATAGCTCAGTTGGTTAGAGTACTTGCTTGACATGCAAGGGGTCAGTGGTTCGAGCCCACTTGTCTCCACCAAAAAAATCTCGTTCTGCGGAACGAGATTTTTTTATCCAAGTGGCAGGCTTGGTATATCATCACGCATCAGCGTGTATTATCTGCGACTTGATAATATTATTTTTTTATTTAGCCTGTAAGGAGCGTTTATATTCAAGGAACTCTTCATATGTTCCCTGCCTGTCAATACACCCTTTCGTTGTGATTTCGATTATTCTGTTAGCCACTGTGTTTATTATCTCATAGTCGTGAGATGCAAAAAGTATATTACCCTTGAAGTTCTGCATACCGTGGTTTACAGCAGTAATAGACTCAAGGTCCAGATGGTCGGTAGGCTGGTCAATAATCAGCATATTTGAGCCGAACATCATCATTCTTGAAAACATACATCTAACCTTTTCGCCGCCCGATAAAACGTTAACAGGCTTGAATACCGCATCATTTGAAAATAGCATTTTACCAAGGAAACCGCGTAAATAGCTTTCATGCTGGTCCTTTGAATATGCACGCATCCAATCCAGTATACTTTCATTATGCCCATCAAAATACGGTGAATTATCGTGAGGAAAATATGAGGTGGTAATAGAAACACCGAATTTAAATTCACCCGAGTCTGCCTCTTCCTCTTCCATCAAAACCTTAAATAAGTAGCTTAGTGCAAGCTCATTACCTATAAAAGCTATTTTATCGCCCTTGTTTACATGGAATGATACGTTTTTAAAGAGAACGTTGCCACCAAGAGATTTTGTTAGACCCTCTACGTGTAGAATTTCTTTACCCGGCTCTCTATCCATATCAAAGCCGATAAACGGATATCTGCGGCTTGACGCAGGCAGCTCTTCAACAGTAAGCTTGTCTAATAGCTTACGCCTTGCTGTAGCTTGACGTGATTTCGATTTATTAGCGGAGAATCTTGAAATAAATACTTGAAGCTCAGCAATTTTCTCTTCATTTCTTTTATTCTGTGCCTTAATCATACGTTGAATGAGTTGGCTTGATTCATACCAGAACTCATAGTTACCAACGTACATTTTAATCTCATTGTAATCTATATCAACAATGTTCGTGCAGACGTCATTCAAAAAATGCCTATCGTGCGATACAACGAGAACGGTACCGAAATAATCAGATAAAAAGTCCTCCAGCCACATAACAGCATCAATATCAAGGCCGTTTGTAGGCTCGTCCAGTAAAATAATATCAGGGTTACCAAAAAGTGCTTGAGCCAAAAGTACTTTTACCTTCTCGCTCTCCTTAAGTGAGGACATTGCAAGATAAAGCATATCGTCGGTTAAACCGAGGCCCTGAATGAGCTTAGATGCATCAGACTCAGCCTCCCATCCGTTAAGCTCTGCAAATTCACTTTCCAGCTCAGATGCTAGAATACCGTCTTCTTCAGTAAAATCTTCTTTAGAATAAAGCTCGTTTTTTTGATTCATTATTTCATAAAGACGAGGGTTGCCCATTATTACTGTATCTAACACGTTATAATTATCAAAAGCAAAATGGTCTTGCTTTAGAACGGACATTCTAACTGTACTTGGTATTGAAACCTCACCTCGAGTAGGCTCAAGCTCGCCGCATAAAATACGCAAAAAAGTGGATTTTCCGGCACCGTTAGCACCTATAATTCCGTAACAATTTCCGGGAGTAAATTTTAAGTCAACATCTTTAAATAGAAGTTGGCCACCAAATTGAAATGTCAAATTATTAACTGTAATCATTTTTTCCTCTGTTTTCTGCCTTGTATTAAGTAGTGATTATCTTATCTTAATGCTAAATATACATCTTTAATACTATCAACGATATAATTCGGTTTGGTATCAGAGCTCTCGGCGTCGGCTCGAGTTCCTTCACCGGACAAAACCAAAACTGTGTCTATGCCTGCATTATATCCTGACGCGATATCAGTATATACCCTATCTCCAATCATTATAGCATCTGCTTTAGTAAGCCCATATTTTTCAATAGCTAATAAAAGCATCTCAGGCTCGGGCTTACCAATGAATTTGGGCACTCTACCTGTAGCACGTCTGATTATATCTGCAAACGAGCCACAGTCGGGTACGTATCCAAAAGCTGTAGGACACACCCAATCGGGATTTGTTGCAATATAAACTATATTCTCGCGGTTAAGAAGTATACATATATCCTCAAGCTTTTTAAAGGTAAGCTCCTGGTCATTACTGAGTATTATACCAAAAACATCATCTTCAATATCGTTGGTAATAAGTACACCTGCACTTTGTAATTGATTCTCAAATGATTTTGTACCACAACAATAGAACTTTTTACCTGAATAATTATTGTTCAGATACAGTATTGTTGCATCAGTAGATGTAAGAAAATCCTCTTCCTTTGCCGGTATTCCTATTTTATTTAATTTAGCAACGTATTCCTCAGTACCTTTTGAAGAATTGTTGGTAACAAAAAGGTATCTCTTCCCTTGTCTTTTTACCTCATTTAAAAAATCAATTGTACCGTCAAACAAATCATTATCTAAATAAATTGTTCCGTCCATATCAAGCAAAAAGATCTTCTTATCCTTAATAGTCATTGTACTACCTCATATAAAACAAATGAGGCCACAAGTAATACAGCCTCATTTTAATTTTATTTAATCCTCCGGATAACCGTCGGGGTTGTTTCTTTGCCATCTTGCAGAGTCCTCACACATCTTTTTAAGGTCTCTTTCGGCATTCCAACCAAGAACCTCATATGCCTTTGTAGGGTCTGCATAGCATTCTGCAATATCTCCGGGTCTGCGAGGTGCAATCTTGTATTTTACAGGAGAGCCCCACTCTTCACCGAATGCCTTAACTATTTCAAGCACGGAATATCCTTTGCCTGTACCGACGTTAACAAAGTCTACGCCCTTCATTCTGCCAGTATATTCAATAGCTTTAATATGAGCTATAGCTAAATCTACAACGTGGATATAGTCGCGCACACCCGTGCCGTCCTTAGTATCGTAATCGTCACCGAATACACTAAGGCACTCAAGCTTACCTATTGCAACCTTAGTTATATAAGGAAGAAGGTTATTCGGTATACCTCTTGGGTCCTCTCCGATAAGTCCGGACTCATGCGCACCAATGGGATTGAAATATCTCAAAACACAGGCAGAAAGCTTAGGATTGGCTAAGGCTGTATCCTTGAGAATACGCTCTATCATAAGCTTTGTTTCGCCGTAGGGGTTGGTAGTAGATAAGGGGAAATCCTCTTTAATAGGAACAGTTTTAGGATTGCCGTAAACTGTAGCAGAGGAAGAGAAGACTATTCTGTTAACGTTATAGCGCGCCATAGCCTCGAGCAAATTAAGTGTGCTGGTAAGGTTATTATAGTAATACTTTACAGGGATTGCACAAGACTCGCCAACAGCCTTAAGACCTGCAAAATGAATTACAGAATCAATCTCGGGGTGGGATTTAAACAAAGCGTCAACCTCGTCTTTGTTGCATAACTCGCATTTAACAAATTCGGGTCTTTTACCTAAAATAGTTTCTAATCTATCAAGAACGCAAAGCTTGCTATTACTTAAATTATCAGCAATAACCACTTCATATCCTGCATTCACAAGCTCAACAACTGTGTGCGAGCCGATATAACCTGTACCACCTGTTACAAGAATAGACATATTTTCCTCCAAATTATACTTATTAAACAAAAAAGAGTAGACAGCTACTCTTTTTCTGTATTTTTAGTCAGCGTAAACGCTAACCTGCTTTTTGCCACCGGATACGTGCTCAAACTTAACAGTGCCGGAAACAAGCGCAAAGAGAGTATCGTCAGTACCGATACCTACGTTCTTACCGGGATGAATCTTAGTACCACGCTGCCTTACAAGAATGTTGCCTGCAAGAACTGCCTGACCGTCAGACTTCTTAACTCCAAGACGCTTAGACTCGGAATCACGACCGTTTTTAGTTGAACCAACGCCCTTTTTGTGAGCAAAGAATTGTAAACTGAGCTTTAACATTTCGTGTACCTCCATAATTAATAAATTGGCATGTGCCAAGGAAGCTTAAATTTCCTTTTCAACCTCTTTGACATCAAGGAACTCATAATAATCCTCAACCAAATCCATGAGCTGAAAGAAATAAGCCTGTATAAGACCCGAAACGGCATACTGCTTTTTCTCGTCTGCCTCATACTTAGGTAAAGCAGACTTAGCAATAAGCTTAATATCCGTGGTTTTCTCGTCAATGGTATAGTCAACGCGAGAGGCATAGCTAACCTCAATGGAGTTGATAATAAGCATTGTCATAGCTGAGAGTGCTGAGCATAAGATATCGTCGCCTGATTCAGCGTAGCCTGTATGACCCTTCTCTTCAAAACCGTAATAAAAACCGTTGGTCTTATAAAATGTAACTGTTGTCATTGAGAATTAGCCCTCAATCTTTTCGATCTGAATCTTCGTATAATCCTGGCGATGACCGATCTTTTTCTTCTCGTTCTTCTTAGCCTTATACTTGATTACGTCGATTTTCTTGGACTTGCCATTCTTAAGGACACTAGCAAGTACGGTTGCACCTGCTACATAAGGAGTACCAACAGCAAGAGTATCACCCGATACGCAAAGAACCTGATCAAAGGAAACCTTCTCACCAACCTCTTTACCAAGCTTTTCAACGAAGATAACATCACCCTCGGAAACCTTGTACTGCTTGCCACCTGTTACGAAAATAGCGAACATGTAAAAGCACCTCACTTTCGTGTATAATCGCTATCATAGGCGTATGAATGCCACACTTTTAGAGCCTATCAATAAGCGTCAAATTATTTTAACACTTTTAAATAGAAATGTCAATAGTTAATTTAAATATTTTTACAAAAAAGGGCAATCAAAATGATTACCCTAAAATTATTATTCGCAATCGGTACAGCCCTCACAGTCACCGTCGCAAAGCTCTATCTCTCCAACAGCCTCACCGCATGCAGGGCAAACCATATTTTCTATATCAATTTCTTCAGTAAAGCAGATTTTCTCACCGCATGAGGGACACTCAACCTCGTAATATTCAAGTTCCTCGTCCATCTCAAAATCATCGTCATCATTGAGGTCGCTGTAGTCTTCAAAATCGTCCTCATCGTCGTCAAGGTAGAAATCGTCTTCAAGGGAAACAAGGTCCTCAGCCATCTCTTCCATATAATCGTACAGGTCCTCGTTAAGAACCTCAAGAACGTTAATCTTCTCTGCCATCTCTGAAATCACGTCAAGCATTTTAAGAATAAGCTTACCCTCGGCAGAAGAATCGCTGATATTCATGCCCTCGGCAAGACCTTTAAGATATGCTGCATTTTCAGTAACACCCATTTTATTTCTCCTTTATTTAAATTAAAGGGGATACGTCAAGCATCCCCTATGTTATTATTTATGCACGCTCAAGATACTCACCGGTTCTTGTATCAATTCTGAGCACGTCGCCCTCATTGATAAAAATCGGAACCTTAATAACCGCGCCTGTTTCAAGAGTAGCTGGCTTAGTAACGTTAGTAGCAGTATCACCGCGAACACCGGGCTCGGTTGCAGTAACCTCAAGCTCAACGAATGTAGGAGGCTCTACAGAGAATACGTTACCCTTCCATGAGCAAATACGACAAGAGGTGTTCTCTTTAACAAACTTGAAATTATCACCAAGCTTATCCTTGTTAAGAGGAATCTGCTCGTATGACTCGGGGTCCATAAAGTAGTAAAGGTCACCGTCATTGTAGATATACTCAAGGTCGCGGCGCTCAATAACTGCATTCTCAAACTTTGCTGTGGGGTTAAAGGAAGCCTCACGTGTAGCACCTGTAACAACATCTCTGTACTTAGTTCTTACAAATGCAGCACCCTTACCGGGCTTAACGTGCTGGAACTCAATAACCTGATAAACCTTACCGTCCATTTCGAAGGTAAGACCGTTTTTAAAATCACCTGCTGTAATCATTTTTCTACATCCTTTATTGACTAAATTTTCACTGACTACAGCCCGTCACGGTGCAGTCCAAAATTATACAAATGTATTATAACAGATATTGTAAAAATTTTCAAGGGGTATTTATAAGATTTTTTATAAAAACCAATCAGATTTCTATAAGCTCCTTGGTGGACTTAGTAAAATTATAAATTCCGTCTTTCTCTACAACTACCATATCCTCAATTCTGCAGCCGTATTTACCAAATAAATATATACCGGGCTCTACAGTAAGAATTTCACCTGCACGAAGCTTACGCCCGAATGAACGGGTTGAGAGCCCCGGCTTTTCATGAATAAAAAGTCCAACAGAGTGGCCGAGAGAATGGCCGAATTTACCGCTATAGTCCTTATCAATAATATCTCTTGCGATTTTATCTGCCTCACCGCAGTCTGCACCCTCGCGCAGATATTCAATAGCTGAAAGCTGTGCTTTAAGAACAGTGTTGTACACTTTCTTAATTTCCTCGTCAGCCTTACCAATAACTATAGTACGGGTCATATCTGAGCAGTAACCGTCAACCTTTGCACCGTAGTCCATAGTAAGAAAGCCTTGCTTAAGCTTAACGTTTCTTGGGCTGCCGTGCGGGAGTGCAGATGCGTCACCCGAAACTGCTATTGTATCAAACGCGGGGCCGTCAGCTCCAGCCTTGCGCATAGCGTATTCCAGCTCAACTGCAACATCAAGCTCAGTCATGTTGTAGTTAATCATTTTAAGCACGTGAGAAAATGCCATATCAGTGATATTCTGTGCCTTCTGCATTTTAGCTATTTCCTCAGGGGTTTTTATCTGACGCAAAACCTCGATAGCATCGCCTATATCAACAAGCTCGTAGCCCTTATAGCCGTCACACAGTGCTTTATAGAGAGTAAAAGGTACAAAGCCACCCTCGAAGCCAAGGGTTTTGCAGCCTTCTGCCGCGAGAACCTTATTGATATATTCTGCCTTGTTATCCGGCATTACAATTTCAAACTGCTTGTCTGCACCGAGAATTGCCATCTCATAATACCTAAAATCCGTAACGAGATGCGCTGTATTCTTCGTTATTAAAAGGCAACCGTCTGTAAACGCAAAGTCTGAGAGATAATGCTGATTAAGCTCGTCATAAACTATAACGGCATCAACACCGATTTCAGCTAATTTTGCTCTTAATGCTTCTAACTTATTCATTTCTTACCCCTTTATTGATTGATAATATTTTTTCATTAATAAAGAATCGTCAGACTGTGTGCCGGCCGATTCGCAAATAACTGTAGGAGAAAGCCCCGCACTTGCAATAGCGCGAGCGAATGGCTCGTAATCGGGTCCATACATAGTATCAGCAAAGGTTAAATGCCGCTTTTCACCAAGAGCTGTCCATTCAATTTTAGAAAAGTGGCAGTGTAAATATTCGGCCGTTTCAGTTGATTTAGCTCTTGCAATTTTATCAAATACACGTAAATAATCGTCCTCACTCTTAAAAGCTCCGCCGCATTCCCTGGCATTTAAATGACCGAAATCAACCACAGGCACCAGCGAAGAGTCTATTCTGCAAAGCTCAAGTACCTCGTCAAGCGTTCCAAGCTGATTAACCTTGCCCATAGTTTCAATTCCAATTTTTATTCCGTGGGTTTCAGTGACGTTTAAGGCTCTTACAAGTGTATCTGCGGCTAAACGCATAGCCTCGTCGCGGCTTATTTTAGCACATGAGCCACAGTGCACTACAATAATATTTGCACCTAAGCAATTAGCTGCATTAAGGCTTTGCTGTATATAATCAATACTCTTCAAACGTTTTTCTTCTACTATACCAGATAAGGATATAAAATAAGGAGCGTGATATGATAGCTTGATTCCTGCTGTGCGAGCCTCGTTACCTATTGCACGCAATGTAGCGGCACTTGCAGACAAACCGTTGCCGGCCTCGTATTCATAAGCATCAAGGCCTATTTTCTTTAGCCATCTCGGCGCATCAAGTGCTGAGGTAAAGCCCAAAAGTCGGAATGCATCACTGTTGCCACCGGGACCGAATAAAGCACCCATTATAGCTTACCCCCAATTTTCTGCCAGATTTTTTCTGGTCTTTTTATTATATTTTCGTAGAATAGGCTTTTCAAGCAAACGCTTAAACTTTGTAAAGAAATCTGTTTTATCCTTTATTGGCGAAACAAGAATTGCACGAATGCCTGCATTGTGTGCTGCCCAAACGTCTGTGAAAATTTGGTCACCCATAAGTACTGTATTTTCTTTATTGGTTCCCATATTTTCCATTGCTAAGAGTACGTTTTTGGCAAACGGCTTTTTCGCCTTATAGTATATCGGAATATTCAAGCCTTCACTGAACTTTTCAATGCGCTCACCGTCATTATTTGAAACGATAGCAAAAGAAATGCCCGCCTCTCTCAATGAATTAAACCATTCTATTACGTGCTTACCGGGCTTTTCATTTTCATACGGCTCAAGAGTATTATCAACGTCAAGCACAACTCCGCGCACTCCGTTTTGAATTAAAAATGCGCTTGTTGCTTTATCAAATGTATCAAAATAAAACTCCGGAACGAATTTAAGCGTCATACATAAGCCTCACTGAATTTTACTATGAATATTCTATCAAATTTTACTTTTAAAGTCAATAGCGGAGAGCAATTTGCCGTATAAACCTGCATAAATATTCAAATATATATTTTAATTAACAAAATATTTTTAATTTACTTGACAAAAAACCTTTGCTCTGTTAGAATAGTAGCATATTTATTTAATTTAAGGAGCAAAAAATGAAGAAAATTATTACACTTATCCTTATGCTGTCAATTATCACTACAGCACTTATTGGATTTACCGCTTGCGGTGAAGCTGCAGATTTTACTGTAGGTATTTGCCAGATTGCCCCCCACCCTGCTCTTGATGCTGCTTCTCAAGGATTTATGGATGCGCTTGAGGCAGAGCTTGCAAAGGCAGGCAAAACAGTCAAATTTGTAGAACAGAACGCAGGTAATGATATTTCAACCTGTCCTACGATTATAGGCTCGTTTGTAGCTAACGGCTACGACCTAATTCTCGCTAATGCGACTCCTGTTCTTCAAGCTGCAAAGAGCGCTACAAGCACTATTCCGATTCTCGGCACATCTGTAACTGAGTACGGTGTTGCGCTCGGTATTGAGAACTTTACAGGACTTGTAGGTACAAACATTTCAGGTACCTCTGACCTTGCACCTCTTGATATACAGGCCCAGATGTTTATAGATACTTTATCTCTTCAAGAAGGCGACAAGGTAGGTCTGCTTTACTGCTCTGCTGAGGCTAACTCTAAGTATCAGGTAGACGTTGTTGGTGAATACCTTGAGAGCAAGGGGATGGTTGTAACTAACTACGAGTTTGCTGACTCCAATGACCTTAGTGCTGTATGCAACAAAGCCGCAAGTGAGGTTAAGGCGATTTACGTTCCCACTGATAACACTGTTGCAGATAATACAGGTATAATTAACAATATCTGCCTTGCTAAAAAGGTTCCTGTTTTTGCAGGTGAGGAGGGTATTTGCTCAGGCTGTGGCTACGCTACCCTTTCAATAAGCTACTATGACCTTGGCAAGACTACGGGTGAGATGGCAGCTAAAATTCTGCTTGGTGAGGAAGATATAGAGGATATGAGAATTCAGTATGCTGCTACCTCTACCAAGAAATATAATAAGGCAACATGTGATGCACTCGGTATAGATACCGCAGCACTTGATGCACTCGGCTACGTTGCTATAGAAAAGGACTAAGAGGATTTAATAATGGCATTCTTCAACGGCTTACCGAATGCGGTAGCCCAAGGTTTAATCTGGGGTATTATGGCAATCGGTGTATTCATTACATATAAGGTGCTTGATATAGCTGACCTTACTGTTGACGGCTCACTCGCCACAGGCGGTGCAGTATTTGCAGTGCTTAACGTTGCAGGAGTAAATACCTTTTTAGCGCTTATTGTTGCGTTTTTGGCAGGTGCCGCTGCAGGTGCGGTAACAGGTATTGCGCATACTGTGTTTGGTATTCAACCAATACTTGCCGGAATACTTACTCAGCTAATGCTCTGGAGTATAAATTACCGAATAATGGGTAAATCGAACACGCCGCTTTCAAATTCAACGTTTATCACTATGAATATTGAGCGTCTGGGCTTTACGATTACTTGGTTAATTCTTATAGCCGTAGGTCTTATATTCCTTTTGTATCTATTCTTCGGTACAGAATTCGGCTGTGCACTGCGTGCTACCGGTAACAACGAGAATATGAGTAAGGCACAGGGTATTAACGTTAACCGCAATAAGGTTATAGGCCTTATGCTTTCTAACGGTCTTGTTGCTCTCTCGGGTGCATTTCTTTCACAGTTCTCGGGCTCTGCAGATATTAAGATGGGCTCGGGTGCTATAGTTATAGGCCTTGCCTCAATAGTAATCGGTACAAGCCTTATCTCAAAGCTTACTTCTAATTTTGCACTTACCCTCTTGGGTACAGTGCTTGGTGCAATAATTTACTTTGCTATCTATAATTTCGTGCTTATGCTCAACCTTAATGCAGACCTCTTGAAGATGCTTTCTGCGATTGTTGTTCTTATTTTCCTTGCTGTACCCTACTGCAAGAAAACTTATTTCAGCAATATTAAGCTTAAGCACAAAAAACCGCAGGATAACGGGGGTGATACGAATGCTTGAAATAAAGAACGTATATAAAACCTTCAATCCCGGTACTATCAATGCAAAGACTGCACTTAACGGCCTCAACCTTACGCTCAACGACGGTGATTTTGTTACTGTTATTGGCGGTAACGGTGCAGGTAAAAGCACGATGCTTAACGCTATTGCAGGTACGTGGAAGGTTGACGAGGGTTCGATAATAATCGACGGCGTTGACGTTACAAATATGCCTGAATACAAGCGTGCTTCATTCTTAGGTCGAGTTTTCCAAGACCCTATGATGGGTACTGCGGCAGGCATGCAGATTGACGAAAACCTTGCCCTTGCGGCAAGAAGAGGAAAAAGGCATACCTTAAGATGGGGCGTTTCCTCCAAGGAAAGACAGGAATATCGTGAGCTTCTCGCTACCCTTGACCTCGGCCTTGAGGACAGACTGACCAGCAAGGTAGGACTTTTGTCGGGCGGTCAGAGGCAGGCAGTTACCCTGCTTATGGCATCGCTCAATAAGCCTAAGCTTTTGTTGCTTGACGAGCATACAGCGGCACTTGACCCAAAAACTGCGGCTAAGGTGCTTGATATTACCGACAGAATAATATCTGAAAACAATCTTACAACCCTTATGATAACGCATAATATGAAAGATGCTATCGCACACGGTAACAGACTTATTATGATGCACGAGGGTAGAATTATAATCGACGTATGCGGTGAGGAAAAGAAAAAGCTCACAGTTGAAGAGCTGCTTAATCTATTCACTACTGCAAGCGGTAAGGAATTTACTAACGACAGAGCTATTCTTTCATAGCTTTACGGGCATCTGCGATATGGCAGATGCCCTATTTTTACGCTCATTTATTTCATAAAAAACTTTAAAAACTTTGGCAAAAGGGCTTGACAAATATAACTAATTATGTTATTATAAATAGGCTTTGAACTTGCGAGTGTAGTTCAATGGTAGAATTCCAGCCTTCCAAGCTGGTCGCGTGGGTTCGATTCCCATCACTCGCTCCAATATGCGCCCTTAGCTCAGTGGATAGAGTGCCCGGCTACGAACCGGTAGGTCGAAGGTTCGAATCC
>JAZRFH010000041.1:0-12938 GCA_045661245.1 Eubacteriales bacterium
ATGGATAGCCGATTATCAGTGTTAAGACAAGCTTAATATACTTGTTCAGTATAACAAACCTTCTACCCAAAGACAAATTCAAGATATAGATTCCGAAAAGCAATGCAACAAACGGCAATATGCGTAACACACCGTCAAGAAAAATATATGTAAACAAACAGTATACAAAGCCTATTACCGTTACGGTGATAGCACAAGAAACATCCCAGCTTATCGGCACTGTTCCAGCGTTTTTACACGAATTAAAAAAGCTCTTAGGGGTATATCTTTTACCTAGTCTGAAATGCGAAAATATACCGGGCATAGTAAAGCAGGAATCAAGCACAAGCTTTATCAAAATAAAGACAAGGTACGTTATTACTCCGAGTAAGAAGAAAGCTAAAATAGCAGCCAGCAGCGTTTCGGTAAATATACCCATCATGAGAATACACCGAATAACCCGCGTTTTCTGGTGCTGCCTTCAAAAGCTACACTGTTTATTTTTCCTACTACCCTTACACTCCCACGTTCACTGCTCATGTCTTCTATTTTCATGTCAACGCCCTCAACGCTGATAACACCGCTGTCAGTATTAAGAAGAACATAGCTCTCGTCAAACGCTGCTATGCTTATAATGCCGTCAATTTCAAGCAGCTCTCTGTCTTTTATTTTAACGTTTCCGTGAAAATCAGTATTATTCTGCATAACATTCTCCTAAATAAGAAAGGCACCGCACCTTACTTAAAAGTATGCGGTGCCGGAAAATATTATGCTTATGTTTCAGAGATTATCTCATACATACCAACAGCCTCGGCCTTCTTTGTGGTTTCCTTAATATCAAGAACACGAACAGTAACCGATTTAGTACCAAAGGACAAGGTAATCTCGTCCCCACACTTTACGTTATAAGAGGCTTTAGCAGGCTTGCCGTTTACTGAAATACGCGACGCATCACAGGCATCGTTAGCAACTGTTCTGCGTTTTATAAGACGAGAAACCTTAAGATACTTATCTAAGCGCATTAAATTCAATCGTTTACTGCGTCTTTAAGAACCTTAGATGCTGCAAACGCAGGCTTCTTAGCTGCAGCAATCTTTATAACCTCACCAGTTTTCGGATTACGGCCTTCTCTCTCGGCGGTAGCCTTTACCTCAAAGGTACCAAAGCCGAAAATCTGAACCTTATCCCCTTCCTTAAGAGCTGCGGTAACAGCTGCAATTGCACTGTTTATTGCTGCCTCTGCATCCTTCTTGGAAAGACCGGTGTCAGCGGCAACAACATTTACAAGATCTGTTTTTGTCATTTTATAATTCCTTTCATATTTTAATAATCCTCTTTAATTATAACAACTTTCAAACAAAATATCAATACAAATTAGTACAATTTTACTAAAAAATCTATTTTTTACTTATTCACTAATAAATTATTTTGCTTTTTGTTTATTATTACTTGTTTTTCCGCCTAAAACGTAGTTTAAATGCAATCAAAACAACAAAAAAGTAACATACGAATGATAAACCAACACTTATTGAGCACCTAAAAAACGGTGATAATAACTCATAATTTAGATAGACCATTGAATATACACTGTAAAAAACTGCTAAACCTAAGCATAATGGCATAAATAAATATAAAACAGTGCGTATTTTTATTTGTGCTCTCTTTAAAGCATATACAGAAATTAAGAGGCTTAATAAGTATGACACGCATGTACTTATCGGACCGGATAAAATCCCAAGATTTGTGGTTGTTATAAGAAAAAAACTTAACACCAGCTTTATTAAAGACCCCGCACTAAGAGAGATAACAGTAGCATTTAACCGTCCTCTCGCCTCAAGCGCAGTGTTAACAACGGATAATACTGGCAAAAGAAAAACTGCGGGGGATAGATATACAAGCATCTCTGCACCAAAAGCTGAGGCAGACGACGCAAACAAAATATCGAGCAAATCAAATGCATAGAAAAAATAAGCAAAAGCACACGGAGCACAAAAATAGCTTACTATAAAAAACGGGCGAGATAACACCTTGTGAAATTCTGAATCATTACCCTTTACAAAATGCTCTCTTAATTTAGGCAAATAAGCAACGCAAATCGGTGCCATAACACTTGATACAAGGTTAAGCATAGGAAATGCTAAGGTCGTATAATTTCCGTAAGCTGAAATAGCCGATGCTTCATTACAACCGCGATATGATAAGCCGCGTATAATTATGCCTGTATCAATAATACCGGTTACACTAAGCACAGAAGACGAAAGCGTTATGGGAATCGCTATTTTAAATAGTTTTATAAGATTTTTCTTTTTATCAATACTTATATTCTGCCCTGTTCTATTATTTTGTTTATTGGATTTAGATGCAAACATAAGATATAAAGTAGAAAACAGCGACCCCAGTGTTATACCAAATACAGTAAAGGCTGAAATTAGCGGCAGCGATATATTTAACTTAACTCCTATATGGGCAAATATAATACCTAGTACAAGCTTTGATACAGCTTCAATAAGCTGAGAGATGGCTATAGGCATAAGAGTGCTGTATGAATTTAAATTTCCGCGAATAACACCTGACATAGTTACAAACAGTATTGTAGGTGCTATAACCAGCATAGTATATAAGCTTTTAGCAGTTCCTATTATTGAACAGAAAAGCGGCGAGAAAACAGCAAATATTAAAGAAACAATTGCTCCTATAATAAAAAATCTTGACAGTACATATTTAAAGAAGGAATACGTATCACCCTTCATATCCTGACTATGGAGCTCGGTTGTAACCATTGTAACAGCCTTAGGCACCCCTGCGGTTGAAAGAATATAGAAAAAACCGTATACGGTATATGCGGAATTAAAATAACCCATTCCCTCGTCTGTGAGTATATACGAAAGCGGTATTTTATATAAAACACCCAGCACCTTTGTTAAAAGCGCCGCCAAGGTTAAAGAAAATGCGCCTACTGCAAATGAATTATTACGAAAACTTATTTTTTTCATGGCCCCTCATAATAAAAAAGAGTTCACCTAAATTTTATTAGTGAACTCTTGAAAATAGAATATCATATTAAAATTATAATTTGAAGAAATCGAATACCTCTTCTTTAAATTTCTTCTGTGAGCCTAGGTTATCATTATAAGCACGAAGATATTCGTACGGGTACTTTTGCCTGAAGAGACGTTTAATACGTGTATTATCGCCGGATTTATCGACAAGCTTAGTTACAGAACCTGCGCCTACGCCAAATATGGTTTGTACCTCTTCCATCATATATACGTTATAAAGTCCCTCGTGGCCTTCAAGCGAAAAACCTACGTTTTCAAGGTTACCAACTGTATTCTTCTGCCTATACATATAATATGGCTTGTACCCTGCGAATTTTGTTTTAAGCTGAGAATATGCTACACTTTTAGCTGCATCGCCGCCTGAAATCGAATAAATGCCCGAATTTTTACGCAAGGCGTCAGATGCCTTTTTAACACAAAACGTATGTACTGTAATATTTGTAGGCTCAAGCTCAATTATCTTGTCTATGGTCTCGGAAAATGATTTAAAATCGTCAGAGGGTAAGCCGGCAATAAGGTCAACGTTTATATTGGGAATACCGCTTTTTTTAGCTAAATCATATGCCCTATAAAAATCGAGCGTTGTATGACGCCTGCCGATATCGCGCAAAACCTCGTCAGATAACGTTTGAGGATTAACGCTTATTCTCGTAACCCCAGCTGCACGAGCAGTGGAAAGCTTCGCTTCGGTTATAGTATCGGGTCTACCAGCCTCGAGAGTAAATTCAGCTAACGAGGAAACGTCTACACGAGCTGAAATTATATTAAAGATTCGCTTTAACTGCTCTTCTGTTAACGTTGTGGGTGTACCACCGCCTATGTATATCGTTTCAAGCTTCATTCCAAGCTCTTCGATAACGTCAAATGTGTCATTAAGGTCAGCTGTCAAGGCGTCAATGTATTCGTCTATCATTGAAAGGAGCCTCTTTGTTGTATATGAAACAAAGCTGCAGTATGAGCACCTTGACGGGCAAAATGGTATGGAAATATATAGCGAGCAGGAGTTATTGTCAAGCTTTTTCGTAATTTTTGCTTCTCCCTGCGCTACTGTTACGGCTAATGCGGCCTTCTGGTGAGATAAAAAGTATTCGTCTCGAAGTATCTTTTTGGTCTTTATTACACCGTTACCCTGTGCCATAAGGTTACCAGCTATTTTAGCAGGTCTTATGCCTGTAAGTATGCCCCAAGGCGGAATATGGCCAAGCAGCTCCTTTCCTGCGGCAAACAGTGCTCTGCCAACTGCAAGCGACTCCGGTGTGGCTATATGTATTATTTCGTTTTGCGAAACGGTTTCTTGCGCCTCACAAATCTTATCGTTAAGCTTTAAGGTTACGTAAGCCGTGCATGAGCAATCAATATCGGTATAAACTCTGACAGATACCTCAGGTACACCGTCACCCGGCCTTTCTCCCTCCTTGAATGATGCACCGGGGAAGAAAACCAAGCAAAGAGTTTCGACATAGTATCTGTTTATATCGCCCTCTATGTTTAAAATCATACCTTGCCTCCTGTAAGCACCCTTGAATCCATTACAATAGTGACAGGGCCGTTTGTTGAGAGCTCTGTACGCATATCTGCGCCAAATACACCCGATTCAACTCTTCTTACACGCTTGGCAAGCTCGTCAATAAATAACGAATACAGTTCATTTGCAATTTTAGGCTCGGCACTGTTAAAATAGTCGGGTCTGTTGCCGTGCGAA
The DNA here is from genome assembly GCA_045661245.1 of Eubacteriales bacterium. Taxonomy (GTDB): domain Bacteria; phylum Bacillota; class Clostridia; order Oscillospirales; family CAG-272; genus UBA1740. The sequence goes on from JAZRFH010000041.1 coordinate 4,741, forward strand.
TAATTGGCACCGAGAGTAAAGTTTGACACAACGAGAGCCTCACCGTCAATATCCTTAACTGATAAATTCATTTTGCCGTTTTCATCACAGAAGATTCTGCATTTAGAGATTTTCTCTGCAAGTACTACCGCATCCTCGGGCGTATCGTTTTTAATAGCGCCGAGAAGAATATACAACCCCTCTTTTATTTCACCCGAAAGGCTGCCGTCTGCATAAACGGTAGCGTTATATACTCTTTGTAATACTGCAATCATAATGCACCTCTTAATTTGAAAATCCTCTGGAAACGGAAATAACCGATTTAATAGAACGCAAGCGTGAAACAATAGCATCAAAATGCGAGGTATTTTTACACCCAACGTGTACGTTAATATACGTAGCCCCGCCCTTGTTTATCTGTGTATTAATTTGTGATATAGAAACCTTCATATCAGCGAGTGCAAGCGAAATTTCGGCAATAACACCGATACCGTCCTCTACCTGAATAGAGATAAGCGCCTCATACCTTACCTGAGGATTATCGTCGGCTTTCTCCCACTCTGCGCGTACCCAACGTGACAAATTCTCTTCATTCCTTCGGGAAATTGATACGTTAGGACAATCAAATTTATGGACTGATACGCCAAAGCCACGTGTAATAAAGCCAACAAGCTTATCACCGGGTAAGGGGTTACAGCACTTTGCAAACTTAACCTGGCAACCGGGCTGGCCGTCAATTATCACACCGCCGTGAGAGCGGGCGCGCCGAGACAAATCGGTTAGCTTAATTTTAGCAATTTCTTCCTCTGCCGAGGTTACAGTAGGCGTTTCACTCTCTTCAAGCTTTTCAATCTCGTCTTTAATTTTAGGCAAGAATCTCGAGAGGGTAAGGCCGCCAAAGCCCAAGGTATTATAGAAATCGTCAGAGTTATTGATACCCACTCTCTTGGCAACGGTGGTAATAATAGCATCAATATCCTCGTCACTTACAGAGCGAGAGAGACGTCTGACTTCCCTTTCAACCTCAGCTCTGCCGACCTCGATATTTTCTGCGCGCTTTTCCTTCTTAAACCACTGCCTGATTTTACTGCGCGCCTCACCCGTTTTTACTATCTTAAGCCAATCACGGCTGGGGCCCTTAGACGAGGCGGAGGTTATTATTTCAATAATATCGCCGTTTTGCGGTGAACGGTCTATGGGCACTATTACACCGTTAACCTTTGCGCCAACCATTTTATTACCTACTGCAGAATGTATAGCGTAAGCGAAGTCAATGGCAGTAGAGCCCTGCGGCAAGGAAATTACGTCACCCTTTGGTGTAAATACAAATGTTTCGTCGTGGAAAATGTCGGTCTTGAATGAATGAATAAATTCGTCCGGATCACGGGTATTTTCGTCAGATTCCAGAAGCTTGGCAATCCAGCGGAGCTTATCGTCGATTTCAGCAACGCTCTTTTCACCAGACTTATATTTCCAGTGCGCGGCAAGACCGTACTCAGCCTCCTCGTGCATCTTACGGGTTCTTATCTGCACCTCAAAAGGTATACCTGACCTGCCTATAACCGTTGTATGCAATGAACGGTACAAATTAGGCTTAGGGGTTGAAATATAGTCCTTAAATCTACCCGGTATAGACTTGAACATCTCATGCACGATACCGAGTGCCGTATAGCATTCAAGCTCAGTTTCCACAATGACTCTCACGGCATAAAAGTCGTATATCTCGTCAAAGGACTTATTAAAGGTATACATCTTGCGGTAAAGGCTGTAAACCGACTTTACCCTGCCCTCAAGATAAAAGGAAATCTTGTTTTCTGTAAGCTTTTCTTCTATATATTTCTTTGCATCCTCAAGGAAAGTACGGCTCCGACCGAACTTATTGTCAATCGAGCGCTGAACCTCCTCGTAGCCTATTGGGTCAAGGTAGAATAGGCTTATATTTTCAAGCTCTTGCTTGATTTTTTGTATACCGAGTCTATGTGCAAGAGGTGCGTAAATGTGCATAGTTTCAAGAGCTATGGCACGTTGCCTGTCCTCACGCTTTGCACTAAGAGTACGCATATTGTGAAGCCTGTCACAAAGCTTAATAAAAATAACGCGGATGTCCCTGTTCATAGCAAGCAGCATCTTACGTATATTCTCAATGTGTGCCTCTTCCTTATCTGCGACCTGTACTGAAATAATCTTAGTTAATCCGTCAACCAAAGCCGCAACCTCAGTGCCGAACATTTTGGTAATTATACTAAGGTTCGTTTTATCAGAACAATCCTCTACAGTATCGTGCAAAAGAGCAGCACAAATAGAATCGGTATCGAGGCCAAGCTGTGCAACAATAACCGCAACCTCAACCGGATGGGAAATATACGCCTCACCGCTTAAGCGGAATTGATTGGCATGCAGGTCCTTTGCATAAAGAAATGCTTTTTTTATTTTTTCAATATCGTACGATTTATCGTTATCAGCGATATAATCGAGTAATGGTTTCATTTCTGTGTACATATGTATTACCTTAATGAATTACCTAATTTGTGACTTTAATTTTCTTAAAATATTCGATTTATCAAGATTCTGCTTTGTCGAAGAATAGTGAAGCTTGAATAAGTATACCTCACTTTCGGGCTCATCAATAGAAAGCAAATTCATTTCCTTGAAAACCATAATTATAAATTTCAGCTTAACGTAGCCGATTTTTCTCTTTGATTGCGGAGTATTCAAAAGACGTATAAGCTCGCTGTGAGAAAACGTAGTCTGCCCTTGGCGTGATGCGTTCTGAATCAACGTATACACAGCGGCAAAATCCGACCTCTCGGGCAAAACGTTCTCGTCCTCAGTATATGTTGCACCCGAGCGTATCTCATTAAAACGCGCTCTTTCAAAATCGCTCAGCATCTTTTTGGACTTAGACACCTTAATATCTCTTATGATAAGCTGAACGCTCTTTCTATCCTGCCACTCGTTGATATCAATGCTGAAGAGCACGTCAACCTTATCACCGCGGTATATGCCGAGCGATTCGGGAGAATAAGAGAAGTACATAGCGGAAAGTATTGCTTTACCGTCACCGAAGGTAAGTCTGGTATGCTTGTTTTCACTTACACCGCCAATATCGCTGACGTGTACGTCACGCATAACAAACATAGGGATAGGGTTGCCTACGCCGTATGGCTCAAGAAGTTGAAGCTGCTCTGCAAGCTCAAGACTTATATCGGAAAAAGCTATTTCAAGGTCTGTTTCGATAACCGGCACCAAATCTCCGTCAATAAGGTTATTGCGCGCAAACTCGTTAATCATATCACGGAAAAGCGGCAAATTCTCACGCGTTACAGAAAGGCCTGCCGCAAGCTCGTGACCGCCGAACTTTACAAGATATTCACTGCAATAGCAAAGCGCATCAACAAGATTAAGACCCTTTATGCTTCTGCCGGAGCCCTTACCTATATTCTCTTCCTTGGGTGCCCCCGGCTCGTTGCCTTCAAACGAAATAAGAATTGAAGGGCGAGAATATTTCTCCGTAATTCTCGATGCAACTATACCGATAACGCCATGATGCCAGTTATCAGCGTCAAGTACGATTACTGGATTGTTATCTAAGTCAATACCTTCGATTTTCTTATATGCATCCTGCATTATGCTGTTTTCTTCATTCTGGCGCTCCTTATTTGCTTCGCAAAGCTCAAAGGCAATTTTAAGCGCAGAGTCGTAGTCCTCTGACAAAAACAGCTCAGCGGCTAGGGTTGCGCTCCTTACTCTGCCCGCGGCATTTATTCTCGGCGCCAACGTAAATCCAACGTAGCCTGATGTAATCTTATTCTTTTTCTTTCTCTTAAAAATGCGGTCAGTACGTCTGTTTTCGGGTCTAGCACTTGCGGCATCAATAAGCGCTGAGAGGCCGACTCTTGCCGATTTTTCAATAAGGCTAAGTCCGTATTTAACTATAATACGGTTTTCTTCCTTGATTGGCATAACGTCAGCAATAGTGCCAATGGCAACGAGGTCAGCATATTCCTTTAAAATCGCCAGAGTTGAATTAAGCCTGTCAGTGCCCTTAATCTTCTCCTCAATAGCGCAAATAAGCTTAAATACAACACCTACACCCGCGAGCTCCTTAAAGGGATATTTACAGTCGGGTCTGTGTGGATTTATAACCGCACAGGCCTTTGGCAATTCACTTCTGCACTCGTGGTGGTCGGTAATCAGGAAATCAACGCCAATCTTCCCTGCATATTCAACCTCTTCAACTGCGGTAATACCCGTATCGACAGTAACGATAAGTGTGGTGCCGCCATTCTTTATTCCGTCAATTGCAGAGCAAGAAACACCGTACCCCTCACCCGAGCGATTTGGTATGTAGTAGTCAACCGCTGCACCTAAGGATTTAAGGTAAAGATAAAGTGTGCAAACAGAAGTAACTCCGTCGACGTCATAGTCACCGTAAACGGTAATCTTCTCCCCATTATTTAGAGCAGAAATTATACGTTCAACGCCCTTATTCATATCAGCTAAGTCAAAGGGATTGCGGAGCATCTCATTCTCCATACGGAGAAAGGATGCGGCAGATTTTGCATCGGTATAGCCTCTATTATATAGAAGTGCCGCAACGACGCGGTTAACCCCAAGCCTTGCGGAAATTTCGGTAGCCGCGGCTAGGGCATCGGGAGTATCTTGGGATTTTGTTATCCAGATTTTCTCCTTTGCTTTTTCTTTGTTTATTAACATTTATTTTAACCAACAGTCGGGATTTTTCCCGCCTTTCATTTTATTAACAATCTTAGAAGGGGTATGCCACCCCTTAAGGCTACGGTCTGTTTTTCACCCGTATTAGTAAGGTTTAAATCTTGAAATTACTGCAAAAGCGGTTCTGATGCCGTCTATAGCAGCACTTGTAATTCCGCCTGCGTATCCTGCGCCTTCACCGGCAGGATAGAGGTTTGTGAAGCCTGTTGCCAGGCGAGATATATTATCGCGCACTATGCGTAAGGGTGCGCTTGTTCTTGTTTCCGGACCTGTCAATACAGCCCTTTTATATGCAAAATTGGGGATTTTTCTGTCAAAATCCAAAAGTCCATGCCTTATGTTTTCAGTAACTGTGCGAGGCAGATATTTTTCCGGGTCACACAGTCTGACCCCACCCGTCATATAGGTTGGTGACACTTCGGAATATGAGTTGAAATATGAGTCCGAGAGAAAATCACCCACTGTGCAGTACGGTGCGGAATAATCAGAGCCGCCCGCAATAAACGCAAGCCTTTCAATATTTCTCTGATATTCGATAGCACCCATCGGAGTTGCACCGTAATCCTCACGGAATACCGTGGACAAAATGGCGGAATTTGAGTTTTTGCCGCCTCTGTAATGGTAGCTCATTCCGTTTGTAACTACCCCGCCCTCTTCACTTGCCGCGGCAACAACCTCACCGCCCGGGCACATACAAAAGGTGTAAACACCGCGCTCTTTTGTGTTAAACGAGAGATTATACTCTGCGTGGCCAAGAGCCGCATGACCTGCAAAATCTCCGTACAACCCCTTATCTATAAGCTCTGTCGGGTGCTCGATACGCATACCGACGGAAAAGGGCTTGGCTATAACGTCGGCACCGCGGTTTATGAGCATTGAATAGGTATCTCTGGCGCTGTGGCCAATCGCAAGTATTACTGCAGAGCAATCAATGTTGCCTTTATCGGTAACTACCGCGCTGATTTTGCCGAGATTATCCTTATACCCAAGCATTGTGGTATGAAATCTTACCTCACCGCCAAGCTCTCTGATACGCTTTATCATATTATCAACAACGACTGAGAGTATATCTGTACCGATATGGGGTCTCGCAAGATACTCAATCTCATTCGGCGCCCCAAATTCAACAAACCTCGATAAAACGTAGCTTGACATACTGTCGCCGATTCTCGTAATAAGCTTACCGTCTGAAAAGGTACCTGCACCGCCTGCACCAAACTGAATATTGGTATCGGCATCTAATATGCGTGTTCTCTTAAACTTTTCGACAGCACTCTTGCGCTCAGAAACCGAGCCGCCGCGCTCAATCAAAATCGGTCGATAGCCGTGCTCTGCAAGCAAAAGCGAGGCAAAAAGCCCAGCAGGCCCCGAGCCTACTACTACGATGTCAGCGTTCTTTTCTTCACTGCCGCAGGTAACTGTTGGGCGCTCAACGTCACAGACTGAAATGCCTGCTTTTGCCATTCTATCAGGACTGACCTTAGTAGCCTCACAGGACGCCAAAACGGAATAGACAAGCTTTATATCGGTTTTACGCCTGGCATCTATACTTTTGCGGTATATCCTAAAGTTTTTTTCGTCAATAGACAGACCAATTGACTGAAGTCTTGCCCTTGCAATCGAAAACGCCTCCGATATAGAGGCGTCTACAGGCAAAATTATGTTATTAACGATAAAAGACCGGCTCATAAAAGATACCTTAAATTACAAAGCATAGAGGCAGCCTCAGGGCTTACCGATGCAGAAACGTTAACACATAACCAAAGCAAAAATGCGGCGATAAGACACACTAATACGGTAAGATAGGTAGATAGCTTAATTCCTAAAAATTTCTTATCCATAAAACACCCTATTATTCTACAACGTTGCCCGTAGTTCTCAGTATAACCTCTAAGAGGAAGGACTTGAGCTCTGCGGTAGTCATATTTCTTTTTAAAGTACAGTCGTATGCTACGGAAATAGAACCTGTTTCTTCAGAAACAACGATGGTAACAGAATCGCTAGACTCTGACATACCGATAGCGGCTCTGTGCCTTGTGCCAAGGTCGGGGTCAACGTCGGTACGTCTTGTAAGAGGCAAGAAACAGCCTGCGGCGGCAATTCTGCCATCTGATATTACAACAGCACCGTCATGCAATGGTGCTCTGTTGAAAAATATATTGCGTAAAAGTGAGGAAGAAACGTCGGCATTTAATATAATACCGGTGTCGGTAATATCAGCAAGGCGTGTAGTACGCTCTATAACTATAAGAGCCCCCGTAGACTCACGCGAAAGCTCACGCACAGCTGAGCATACGTTATCAATCACACTGAAATATAGCTCTTTTTTCTTTCTTCTGTCCGAAAAATTAAGTATGCCGTGAATTGAACCGTTGCCTATTCTCTCAAGTGCCTCACGTATTTCAGGTTGGAAAATTACTATAACAACAAGCATTCCGCTTGAAACGATACTCGATAGCAAAGCATAGAGTACGTTAAGACCGAATATATCCGACAAGAACAGCATAAACAGACAAAGTGCTATGCCGATTATCAATGCCCCGGCCTTTCTGCCCTTCAAAAATCTGAAGGCAAAAAAAGTAAGAACGGTAAGTAAAGCAATTTCAATTATATCGCCCAGTCCAAAATCAGATAGGACCTCGCCGGCGGTGTTAAAAATTGACTTAAAGTCAATATCTTGTATCGAAAGCAAACCAAACATATATAAGCTCCAAAGCCTTACGGCTGAATATTTTAATTTACACACTATATTTTATCATACCATATTTTAAAATACAAGTGTTTTGCACAAATAATTTACATAAAAACGAGAGTCGAATTTTGTTTAATTTAACAATATTTTCACTTTCTTTTAAAAAACTGTATTGACAAAATTAAGATTTTGAGTTATAATATGTATCAAATGATACACTTTTGGAGTATATTTTGAAATTCGAAAACACATTACACAGTACCTTCATGTTTAAGGGTATTACAGAAAAACATATAGAGCAGCTACTGACCCGTGTAAAATTTGATATGCGACAGTTTGAGCGTGGCGACGTAATTTACTCAAAGGAATCGCCAACGTCTGAGATTGGCTTTGTGCTTAGCGGGTCATGCGAGGTACAGCACCTTCACCCCGACGGAACAAAAACACCGCTTAACAGGCTTACTGCAGGCGGAACGTTCGGCATAATCTCAGTACTTAACAACACCCGGGATTTTCCAACTCACATTGTAGCAAAAAGCAAAGCTGAAATTGCATTTCTCGGTCAGAATGATTTTATTTGGTTGATACGCTCAAGCCCCGATATTGCAGTGAACGTTGCTGAGTTTTTAGCAGGGCGCGTATCCTTTCTTAACGAAAAGGTTTCAGCCTTCAGCGGCACGAGCTGTGAAGAAAAGCTTATCAGCTCAATTATATCTACGGCAAAATCTCTCGGAAAGCTTGAATTTCCCTTTAACAGAAAGCGCACTGCGGAGTCTATAAGTCGGGGGCCAAG
>JAZRFH010000042.1:0-2173 GCA_045661245.1 Eubacteriales bacterium
GAGGGTATTTTACCTTTGTTACCGGACGTATGCCTTATTATTCAACAGATGCATATGAACGAGTAAATCCGAATGTACCGTTCGGCTGTATCAACGGCGGCGGTCTTTATGACGGCAGCGCAAAGCGATATATATGGAATACTCCGCTACCCAAAGAGGCGCTTGAGCTCGTGGAGTATATATACGAGCATTTTTCTGACGTAGGAATACAGCTTTGTTGCTTTGATAAGACCTGCTTTGTCAAGGAGAACGGCACGACGGTGCGATTCAGAGAAATAACAGGTTTGCCAAACATCACCTGCGATTATAAAGGCTTTAGCGAGCCTATGGGTAAAATTATTTTTTGCACCGACGTTGAAGAAGAGCTTTTGGCTATTCAAAGGGCGCTTTTAGAGCATAAAAAGCATAGTGATTTTGATTTTATCCGTTCTGAGAGAAGCTTGTTTGAGATTTTGCCTAAGGGCGTTAATAAAGGTCTTGCTATCAAAAAGCTCGCTGAGCATTTAAAAATTGACGTAAGCAGAACGATTGCTGTCGGAGATTATGATAATGATGCCGCGATGCTGCGTGAGACCGGTTTAGGAATTGCCGTTGCCAATGCAAGTAAAGCGGCACTTGACGCCGCAGATGCCGTAACAGTAAGTAACGAGGAGCACGCTATCTCTAGGGTTATTTATGATTTAGAGAGCGGAATGTATGCACTCTAATTCAAGTATGATTGTTTTTAAAATCAGCTTTAGTTTAAGAGGGTGATTGCTATTATTGAGATTAAGAGAATTGACAAACAGAGAAAAGAGGATATAAATATCCCAAACGAGCCCTTCGAGATGTTCGGAATATTCACTGTTACCTACTGTAACGGAGTGTGGGAGCACAAGCTCATTTGCTATGCATCAGAGAAAATTGAAGAAATGTGCTTTCCCAATGAAAGCTATAACTATGATAATATGTCTGATAGCATTTTTCTGGGTGCTTATGACGGTGAAAAATGTGTAGGACTTGCGATTTTACAACCGGGCCTCTTTAAATATATGTATCTTTATGACATAAAGGTAAACAAACAATACCGAGGTCGGCATATAGGTAAAGCGTTACTTGATAAAGCAAGAGAAATTGCTAAAGAAGAGGGATACGCAGGGCTTTATACTCTCGCGCAGGATAATAATCCAGCGGCGTGCCTCTTTTATCTGAATTCGGGCTTTTATATTGGCGGTCTTGATACTAACGTTTATCGCCATACAAAGCAAGAAGGAAAAGCTGATATTATTTTTTATTGTGAATTGAGTGCCTAAATCTTTCTTTTCCACCGCTTTTATGCCATTATAATATAAAAAGCTAGGTCACGGTGTTGGAAAAAATTAACTATGAAAATCTGCGTAATTTCGCTTATTGAAATGATAGATATACAAATGGCCATATTTGTGGTATAGTCTTGAATTTTACCGGCTTAGGCTCAACGTCTACATACAATGAAAACCACGGTGACGCGCTGAAATTTGCGGAAAATGAAATCATATATTATTCCATACTACAGTCCGTGGTGCTGGATGAATAGACAAACAGTCAAATTTATAGATGAGATAATAGCTGTTTTGTGCGAAAAGTATGAGCTTGATGAGAAAACCGTCAAAATCGTATCCAGCGGTCGTTCCATGGGCGGACTTGCCGCACTCGTATATTCGGTATATGCGAAAATAACGACATTTGCATGTGTAACCAACTGCCCAGTGTGTGATTTGCCGTATCATTTTACCAAGCGCCCCGCCTTTCCGACGGCAGAGAAGCACTTGGTGCTACCTTATATCTTGAAAACAGCAGCTACCCAATGGACGTAGAGTGCGGCAGGGCATTCTTCCGTCAGGTCAGATTATAGTATTTTCCGAGAATAAGTATACTCTTCTTGAATACTTAATAGATTATGAATTCGACTTTTTGATTGATAAGAGCTTCTCGGCAAACTTCTATATTCCGGTATCACTTCCCGTAAGAGAGGTCAAAACCTATAAGGATACGTTTAGCGGAGATTTAGCTGATAAGCGCGAACAGGGAGACATTCCTTCTCCGTACGACGAGATAGCTACAGGCAACCTTGGTGATGCGTTTGTGGGCACGCAAATGTACCTCTCAAGCTATCTTGCAATACGCTTTAATATTAAAGCGGGCTTTACGGGTA
>JAZRFH010000043.1:0-5674 GCA_045661245.1 Eubacteriales bacterium
GAAAAAAGAAATAAATATGAGAAAAGAGCCAATGAAAAAGGAGCAGGGAAGTAAAATAATCACTGACCCAAACGGAAGTTATACTGGTGTTCCGATAGACGATAAATATTCAAAGCCCGTTCAAGATGCAGACGATTTATAAAAATTCAATTTAAATAAAGGTCTACCGTAGAATTTAACGCTTTTATTGACAAAATACTTGACAAACTCAATTATTTCTCATATAATGTATTATATTTTAAAAGATTTATACTAATAGGAGAAATATCATGAGTTTAAAGGTACTCAAATTTGGTGGTAGCTCACTTGCAGATGCAGAGCATTTTAAGGCTGTTGCCGAAATAGTAAAGAGCGACCCTAACAGAAGGTATGTTGTTGCATCAGCACCCGGTAAACGCTCAAAAACCGATACTAAGATTACGGATATGCTTTATCACTGCTACGAGCTTGCAGCAGACGAAAAGGATATAACCGAGGTATTCGAGGAAATAAAGGCAAGATACGTTGGTATTATTAACGACCTTGGCCTTGACCTTGACCTAACTGATGTATTTGATAAGATACGGCATTCATTTACTCATAACTCCGGTAGGGACTATGTGGCATCACGAGGCGAATATCTTAATGCTATGATTCTTGCTAAATACCTTGGCTTCCATTTCATAGACGCGCGCAAGTGTATATTCTTTAATGACGACGGTCAATTTGATGGCGAAAGAACAAATGACGTATTAAAGGAATACCTCGCAAAATACGATTATGCAGTAATTCCGGGTTTCTACGGCTCAATGCCTAACGGCACTATTAAGACCTTCTCAAGAGGCGGCTCGGATATTACGGGCTCAATCGTTGCAAGGGCAGCGTCTGCAAGCCTTTACGAGAACTGGACAGACGTTTCTGGATTCTTAATGGCTGACCCCAGATGCATTGATAACCCCAAGGTTATTGATACGATAACGTACAAGGAATTGCGCGAGCTTTCATATATGGGTGCTACAGTTTTGCACGAGGACGCTATTTTCCCCGTACGATACTCAAAAATTCCAATCAATATCCGTAATACGAATTGTCCGGACGACAGAGGTACCTTTATCGTGCCTAAGACCGACGAAACACCTTCTACAGTTATCACAGGCGTAGCGGGCAGGGTAGGCTTCTCAACCATAACAATCGAGAAAGATATGATGAACTCTGAACTCGGCTTTGGAAGAAGGGTATTGCAGGCTATTGAGGAATGTGGGCTTTCTTTTGAGCATTTTCCCTCAGGAATCGATACAATGAGTGTTATCGTATCCACTAAAGAACTTTCAAAGAGAAGAGCAGACGTTACTGCATCTATCTGCAAGGCAGTTAATCCCGATAACATCTTCATTGAAGAGAACATGGCACTTATCGCAGTCGTTGGCCGCGGTATGGTAAAAGCGAAGGGAACAGCTGCAAGAGTATTTAACGCACTTGCTAATGCAGGCGTTAACATCAGACTTATAGACCAAGGCTCCAGCGAGCTTAACATCGTAGTAGGTGTTGACGAGAATGATTATATCACAGCACTAAGAGCAATCTACGGTGAGTTTGTAGATTAAAAAGTAAAAAAGGACGGTGTAGCCACGTGCGCACCGTTCTTTAATTTATATTGACTTTTAGGGTTACTTGCGATACAATTATATTGACAACTCCGATAAAAGGGGATAATCAAAATGTATATCCAATTATACAAAATGGAAATTTTGTATAATTTAGGGAAGGATTTTAGGGGTAAATTGTGTTGTTTTAGGCTGTTTTACGGTTAAAGCCTTATTTTCCCTTTATATCTTTAATATCTGAATGATTATTGTATTTATACAACATCATATAAAATTCTATCAATATCAATGGGTAACTGAATGATAAATCTTCCGTTAAAATTATAACTGTAGATTATACCTATCTAAAAATAAAAACCTATATGCTATAAAACAAAGTTATTTTTTATAGTTATTTTAATATAACAAAAGGCGGATAAAAAATAGGGAACAGTTCTCTGCTCTTTTTAAATATCAAAACTTTTGCTTTTTCGATAGATACATACGTCTTGTGGCTTCTCCACCGCGCAGGTGGCGCTCAGATTTGTTTAAATCAAGTATTTTTTTCACTTCTAGATATAATTTTCGGTTAATATGCTTCAATTTAGTTGTTAAATCCTTATGTACCGTACTTTTGCTTATACCAAAATGATGAGCTGTGTGCCTTACTGTTGCCCCTGTATCAATAACATACTGCGCCAGAACCTCGCACCTTTCCCTGCCCCCCAAATCAATCATAGAACCCTCCAGATTTAAATTCCTTTGTTTAAATATATGAAAGGCTAATATATATAATGCAGAAAGAAACAATAAAATTTAAAGATTCTTTAATATTTGAAGGCATGACGTCAATAAGAGCTATAATAAAATCCATTGACGAAAATCTATCAGACCGAAGAATTAAAAAGATTTTTTACGACAAGGATAAAACAAGCAAAATCTACAAAGAGCTTGGTTATTTTAAGGCAGTATCGCAGAAATACGGTTTTGAGCTTGTTGAATCAAACGCTGAGGAGCTAGATAAAATCACTCTCGGAACATCCCATGGAGGTATAGTTGCACAAGCAGGCGAAAGAAATATACCACCACTTAAGGACTCTTACAATAATGGTAAAATCAAAACACATGGATTTTACTGTATGATACAGGGGATAGAAGACCCATACAATTTCGGATATGCAATACGCTCGCTATATGCATGCGGTTGCGACGGTATTATTCTAGGCGAAAGAAACTGGATGAGCGCGGCTGGTGTTGTATGCCGTAGCTCTGCAGGCGCATCTGAGCTAATAAATATGTATCGCGCTACCGACGAAGAAACTATTGAAGTATTCAAATGCCTTGATTACACTATTGCATGCGCTGACGAAAGAACAGATAACGTGCTTGGCCAATGTAAACTTCCCTGCCCGATACTATTGATAGTAGGTGGCGAAAAACGCGGTATATCGAAATCACTTCTGACAAATGCTGATAAGCTAATCAGAATTGATTATGCACGTGAGTTCAAGGCCTCACTCTCAGCTGCCTCCGCAACAACAATGTTTGCATATGAAATTATGCGCCAACAAAAAAGATGCTGAACTAGTCAGCATCTTTTTTTATACTTTGTGCGTTACGGCACTTATTTATCATTTTAATGGCCGCAGCCTGATACTTTGGATATGCTTTACCGTCGCAGAAAACGGTTAAGTCGGAAAATTTCTCGTATAAAGGCACGCGTTCAAGGTAAAGGCCGTATAAATCCTGCCCCGGCTTAAATACGATACCTCTAGCGGAATAATCACCGACTCTTTCTTGTATCGTAGGATAGCTACAGTATAGATAAATGATTTTTCCCTTGGTTTTAAGGTATTCCATCGCCCTTGTCGAGTAAATGGCACTACCGCCGGTTGAAAGAATAGCATCCTCTTCTGAATCAATAGATAGTAAAACCTCTTCTTCAATTTTGCGAAACTCTTCCACTCCAAGCTCGTCAATTAAGGATTGTAGGGTTTTGCCGCATCTCTTTTCTATAAGCTTGTCAGAATCGATAAGCTTAATTTTCATTTTAGAAGAAAGTGCACGGCCCATACAAGATTTGCCTGAGCCCGGCATACCAACAAGAGTAAAAATCATATCAGCCTCAAAAATGTCTAAAATATAATACTTTCGTTTACCTTTATTTTAATGATTTCAGCACAGTAAGCATTTATTATACAGTCACTGCTCTGCTTAACATTTGCAAGAAGACACGTATATTCGCTTGAAAAGCTTAGAGTCATATCTTTAAAAGAATTGTTTATTACTGTAATATAAGAGTATTCTCCATCGCATCGCTGAAAAATCAGGTGCTCTGCACTTAGTTCGATTAATATAAATTCGCCAGATTTATAAACGTCATTATCACGCCTTATATTACCAATTAAGCGGTAGAAGGACAAAATCTCATCATCCTCCGCCCCCCAAGGATAAGGCATTCTATTAAAGGGGTCGCTATACCCCTCAAGACCTGCCTCGTCACCGTAATATATTACCGGAATGCCCGGCACTGTAGTGAGTATTGTATAAGCAAGCATAAGCTTACGCTTAGCCAGAGCTCGCTCGCTATCACTCAATCGAAATACTGCAAGAGTCGAGTTATCAAGGCCTTCTGTATTTTTATTTGCCAGGACCGTTAAAATCCGCTCTGTATCATGACTGCCGAGAATATTCATTTGCATATCTCTGATACGCTTAGGTGCATTATAGATTATATCATATAGGGAGTAGAAAAGTAAAGAGGTTTTTCCATAATTAAGATAATTAATTATACCGTTACGTAAGGGGTAATTCATTACTCCATCAAGCTCAGAACCGAGAAAATACCTTTTTCTCTTTCCGTAAGCGATTTTGTTAGATGCATCCTCCCACACCTCACCGTACAATACAGAGGATTTGTTACTCTCGTTAAGAGTTGCTTTGATTTCTTCGATAAAGCCGTCAGAAAGCTCATCAGCTACGTCGAGCCTAAAACCACCGATGCCCATTTTAGCATATTTATCTACAACTCCCCCCTTGCCTACAAAGAACTGTCTACATTCAGAGTTATCGGTGTTAATTCTAGGCAGAATTTCAATATCCCACCAACACGTATATTTATTGGGAAAGTCCTTAAAGTCATACCAAGTGTAAAATACGGACTCCTTTGACTGATATGCGCCTAGATTTGGATAGCTTCCGTAGCGGTTAAAATATAAACTGTCAGCCCCAGTGTGATTAAATACACCGTCTAAAATTACTGATATGTTTTTTTCCTTTGCAGCATCAATAAGTCTTTTCAGAGCTTCGTCACCGCCGAACATACTATCAACAGACATATAATCGGCAGTATCATATTTATGATTTGATACAGATTCAAATATAGGACTTAAATATAGTGTATTTACACCAAGTGACTGTATATAGTCTAGCTTTTCTGTAATTCCGTCGAGTGTACCGCCGTAAAAGGTATTATTTTTAAAAGGTGCACCCGGATAGCTTGGATATTCCGGAATTACCGACCAATCCTCGGGCATAATCGCGTTTTCCTTAATCGGACTATTCCCAGTTCTGTTGAACCTGTCTACAAATATATGGTATATGATGCCACCTGCACCTCTGGGCTCGTCAAATTTATAATCATATAACGTAATTTGAAATGGCTCGCCAAGCTTATCCGTTTTTTTGAATTCAACAAATGAATTGCTTTTATATCCGAATAAATCTCCATAAGCAGACTTTAAGGTTAATTTGAAATAATACAGCCCTATTTGAATATCTGACGTATCAAGAAATGCTTCATAAATATCATAACCTAATTTTTGCTCTATCCAATCAAAGCAAATAGAGCATATAATTCTACTTACGCTTTCCTCGTACAGCTCCAAAGCAAGCTCTACCGTTCCTACGGCTCTGGGAATTTCACATCTTATTCTATTCTTGCTTCCCTTTTCAAACGTACCCGAATTTCTATTAGAATTATCAGGATATTCAATTTTGCCAAAAAGCCCTGTCAACTCAGAATCTGAAAAAGCAGATTTCATTTATTGTCTACCTCATTTTGCCACATCTGTTTTGCTCATATTATGCTTATTTACAGGTGTTGTATGCCA
>JAZRFH010000044.1:0-14662 GCA_045661245.1 Eubacteriales bacterium
ATTAAGGTTTGGGCCGTTGATTATATAAATTTTCATTTTTTACTCTCCAAAATTAAGTCTGTTACCTCGTCTACAGTACCGCTGCCGTCAATTTTTTCGTCACATACCGCAGTATATATTGGGTATCTCTCCACGTATCGCTTTTTCAGTTCCTCAGTGTCGCTTGATAAGGGTCTGTCCTCAGTGGCAATAAGCATCTCGGGGGGTCTGTCAAGAAAATAGAGTCTGCCGTTTTTCTGTAGCGCACGTACGTTTTTCTCTCGCAGAATAGCTCCGCCGCCCGTTGCTATAACCGTGCCGTTCTTTTTTGACACAGCCTCTACAGCCTCGCTCTCAATATCGCGAAATGCCTCTTCACCCGATTTTTTAAAGATTTCTGCAATCCTCACACCCGCAAGCTCCTCTATTGTGACGTCAGTGTCGGTAAACTCCTGTGATAGTCTACCTGCCAGCGCCTTGCCGACAGAGGATTTGCCCGACGAGGGCATACCGATAAGCACGGTGTTTTCTTTTTTCTTCAAAATTTCGCGGTAAACACCCTCAGCGGCATCTTCGTCAATTTTTTCGCCTAGAAAGAGCTCACACGCACGTAGAGCCTGCATAACAAGCATATATAATCCCGTGCCGTAGGGTATGCCGAGTTTCTTTGCGTCAAGTGCAAGAGAAGTGCGCAGGGGATTGTATATAACGTCTATAACGCCTGAAAGCTTATGGAATTTATTAAGGTCAACTGGTGCGTTGTCTATATTCGGATACATTCCCACAGGGGTCGTGTTTATAATAACCTCGCAGTCAGCATAGGTGCTGTAGAGCTCACCGTAGGTAATACAGCCATCGCCGCCCGTGCGTGACACTGTGAGTATATTTTTCGCGCCAAGCTCTCTTGCAACAACGTGTGCGGTCTTTGCCGTACCGCCGCTGCCTAGAATTGCAACCGTTTTGCCTGCGATTATTATACCCGATTTTTCTATCAGCCTCGTCATTCCGTAAGCGTCGGTATTGTAGCCGTAAAGCTTACCGCCTCGGTTTACCACAGTGTTAACCGCGCCAATCTCCTTTGCCACGGGGTCTATATAATCGAGGTATGGTATTACGGCCTCTTTGTAGGGTATCGTTACGTTAATACCCTTGAAGCTGTGCTCGCGCATAAAGGCGTCAAGCCCGTCCCTTGCCACCTCGCAAAGCTCGTAGGTGTAGTCGGCAAGCAGTGAGTGTACCTCGCGTGAGTAGCTGTGTGAGAGCCTCTCGCCAATCAGTCCGTACTCCATCATTTATTCTCCATAAGCCAGTCGGTGCCAAATCTCGTAACGCACGCGTCTGCAATAGCAATAGCGCTTACCGCATCAACCACGGCTCTTGCGCGGTGTATAACCGCAGGGTCGTGTCTGCCGTTAAGTGCAAGCACAGCTTCCTGCCCCTTATTCATATCCACGGTAATTTGGTCCTTGAATATAGAGGGGGTCGGCTTTACCGCACATCTATAGATTATCGGCATGCCGTTTGCAATACCGCCGTTGATGCCGCCGTTGTTGTTGGTAGCGGTAGCAATTTTGCCGTTCTTCATAACAAAGGCATCGTTAAGGTCACTGCCCGTGCCATGCTTAAAGCCAAATCCAAGCCCGAACTCTACACCCTTAACTGCAGGCACAGAGAAAAGCGCGTGTGCAAGAGTGCCCTCAAGTGTGTCAAACCACGGCTCGCCAATACCCGCCGGTACGCCTATAACCGCAGTTTCAAGCACACCGCCCACACTGTCGCCGCGCTCGGCACATTCCTTGATGTATTTTTTCATAGCATTGCCTGCCGGCCCGTCCAGCACGGGGAAGAGCTTGTTATTAAGTATACCGATATCCGATTCAAGCTTGTCAAGGGCTCTGTCGCATATACCGCCAAGCTCGGATATATGAGTGCCAATCTTGATGCCCTTCTTTGAAAGTGCACTTGAAACTATAGCACCCACAGCTACAAGCGCCGCGGTAACTCTGCCCGAAAAATGGCCGCCGCCCCTGTAGTCCTGCATTCCGTGGTATTTTACCTCTGCGGTATAGTCTGCGTGAGAGGGACGGGGAGTGTTTCTTAAGCTCTCGTAATCACTGCTTTGCGTATTAGTGTTCGGTATAATTACCGTCAAGGGTGTGCCCGTTGTATGCCCCTCAAATACTCCGCTTATAATCTCGTACCTGTCGCCCTCTACTCTTGCGGTAGATATAGCACCAAATGGGCGCCTGTGTTCAAGCATTTTGTCTATGTAGGCGTAGTCTATTTTGATACCGGGAGCATTTCCGTCAATCGTCGCGCCGATATACGGGCCGTGGCTCTCGCCAAAAAGGGTAACGGTAAGGCTGTTTCCAAATACGTTCTTCATATCTATCTCCTGTCGGTGCAAAGCTCGGGGCACGCCTGTGCCAGGTCGCAAAGCTCCGTTATGCTCATTCTTTCTATTTTGCAGCTGCCAATCTTTTCTACGAGTATTGCGTCAATTCCACCGTCTTTAGCCTTCTTGTCGTGCATCATAAGCTTAAGCGCATATTCAAGGTCACCGCCGTAAGAGGTTGGCAGGCCGAGCTTATTTAACACGGGTATAAGTCTTTCTTTTACCTCGGGCGCGCACATCGGTATCATACCGAGGGCAACGCATTCACCGTGGTAAAGCCCGTGCATACCCTCTGCCGCCTCAATTCCGTGGCCGACAGTGTGCCCGAAATTCAGTATTTTTCTGAGGCCCGACTCGCATTCGTCAAGCTCAACTACACGGCCTTTGATTTTAAGCGAGCGAAGAATTACTTCCTCAATATTCGCGATAATCCCCTCTGCACTCTCTTTTTCAAATATCCCGAATAAATCCGCGTCAGAGGTAAGTGACATCTTTAATGCCTCGCACAGTCCGCTTGATATTTGTCTTTTGTCAAGCGTCTTTAGTGTATCGGTATCTATAAGCACACCGCGCGGCTGGTAAAACGCACCTACTATGTTTTTAATTCCGCAAAGGTTTATAGCGCACTTGCCGCCGACAGAGGAGTCTACCATTGATAAAACCGTCGTCGGCACGTTGTAAAAGGCAATACCCCTCATATAGCTTGCCGCCGCAAAGCCGCCAAGGTCGCCGATAACTCCGCCGCCGACAGAAATCAGCGCGTCCGCACGTGTAAGCGATGCCTTGGCCATAGCCTCAAGCACTCTTGAAAAGCCGTCTATGCTTTTTGTGCCCTCACCGCTCTTTAGCGTGAGTATTTCAGCACCGCCAATGCTTTTTGCCACAGCTTCCGCATATTCACTCGGCACACCGCTGTCTGTAAGTATAAGTGCGCGTGACTTTATTCCGAGTATCTCGCCTGCGCGGTGGAGTAATCCCTTGCCGATTGTAATATCGTATCCGCGCTTATCTAAGTTTAGATGCAATCTTTCCATATAAGCCTCTCAGTTTTTGTTAAACGTGCCTACGGCACGGAGTCTGTCGCAGTATACCTTAAGCTCGGTGAGCATATTCTGTCCCTCTTCGGTATTAAGGTCGCCCTCTGCCTCAACGTAAAAGTAGTATTGCCAGAGCAGGTCCTTCATAGGTCTTGAGCGAAGACTGCGCATATTAAAGCCGTGCTTACCTATTATATCTATTGCCTTGGCAAGCGAGCCTGCCTCGTTACGCACGGTAAAGAGTAATAGTGTTGTTGTCTTTGCGCTTTTATGTATATTCTCGTTTTGGGAGCGCGAGAGAATTACAAAGCGCGTTGTGTTGTTTGCGCTTGCGTTGATGTTTTTCTCAAGCACGGTAAGGCCGAAAATTTCTGCCGCCGCCTCACTTGCAATAGCGGCAAGCGACTTATCTCCCTTTTTAGCAACGTATTCTGCCGCAAGTGCGGTGTTGTTGTATTCCTTTTCGGCAAAGCCGTGCTGTGTTATGTATTCGTGGCACTGGCCGAGCGCCTGCGGGTGGCTCACAACCTCTTTTATATCGGCAAGAGTTGCACCCGGCACTGCAAGCAGGTCCTGGGTTACTGCAAGCTCTGTCATTCCGTTTACGTAAAGCGTGCCCGAGAAGATAAGGTCTGTAACCTGTCCCACCTCTCCGTTATAGCTGTTTTCTATAGGCAAAACCGCCGCGTCGCACTCTCCCGTAACAACCGCATTGTACGCACTCTCAAAATTGCCGTAGCCTATCTTTTTCGCGGTGGGGAAGAGCTTGCAGGTGGCAATATGCGCAAACGCACCCTCTGTGCCCGAGAAAGCTACGCGCATGCCTTCCATAAGCCTTGATTGGTAGGAACGGGAGATTTCCATTGTCTTTTCAAGAAAATTTACGTAGTATTCGCGCAAAACTCCGTCGGATACGTACTGTGAGTTTCTCTCTATAAGCTCGCCCTCGCGCTTGGGGTCGTGTATTTCAAGTCCGCGCTCGCGCTTGTACTCGGCAACCATCTCAGCGGCACGCATTCTCTTCTCAAAAAGCTCTGCCATTTCCTTATCAACGCCGTTTATTATCTCTCTTGCCTCTTTAAGCTTGTCAGTCATTTTTTCTTCCTTTCAGTCCGTAGCTCTCTGCCAAGGCGGCAAATGCGGGCAGGGCCCTTTCTATTTCTTCTCTTGCAACGCAGTATGAAATCCGTGCATAGCCCCCACAACCAAAGCTGTCAGAGGGAACTATGAGCAATTCGTGCATTTTCGCTCTCTCGCAAAGCTCGCCTGCGTCACCCGAGGGTGATTTTACGAACATATAAAATGCTCCGTCCGGCTTAACTGCCGTGTAGCCCATATTTGTGAGGGCATTGTAAAGTAAAATTCTGTTTTGATTGTAAAGCTCAACGTCAGCCGTGACTCCCATAAGAGCGGGCAAAATCCTTTGCATAAGGCTTGGGGCGCAAACGTAGCCGAGCGCACGCCCTGCACCGAGTATTGAAAGATAAACGTCACGGGCATAATCTGCCTCGGGGCTTACCGCAACGTAGCCTATGCGCCCACCGGGCAGGGAGAGGGATTTACTGTATGAATAGCATACGATTGTATTTTTATAGTAAAGGGGAATATACGGTACGCTTACTCCGTATGCAAGCTCTCGGTAGGGCTCGTCCGCTACGAGATAAATCGTGTGCCCGATTTCACGGGATTTTTTGGTAAGCATATCCGCAAGTGCCTTGATTCTCTCCTCTGTGATAACCGCGCCCGTCGGGTTGTTTGGCGAGTTTATGATTATCGCCGCGGTTTTTTCGTTTATCGCGTTTTCAATAGCGGCAATATCGGGCTGAAAGTCACAGTCCGCCATAACGGCAACAGTGCTTGCACCGCACCTTTCAATAAACACCTTGTATTCGGGAAAGTAGGGGGCAATAACGATAACCTCGTCACCCTCGTTTGTAATTGCCGTGAGTGTAGAGGTAAGCGCCGCCGCGGCACCTACGGTTATATAAATAAAGTCACTGCCCGTCTTAAAGCCGTACTCGCGGGTAATGTAATTTGCAATAGCCTCTCTTACCTCGGGTGCGCCCGCCGCTGAAGTGTAGCCGTGTAGCACAGTGTCGCGCTCAGTGTCTAAAAGGCGGCGTATCTCGCGGTTTACCTCGGCAGGGGCGGGCACGCTCGGATTGCCGAGCGAAAAGTCAAAAACCGCATTCTCGCCAATCTCACTCTTTCGTTTTCTGCCGTATTCGAATATCTCGCGTATAACCGACCTCTCACGGCCGAGCAGATGCATTTTTTCGTTTATCATAAACCCTCGCATTTTAATAATGTTAACACTGTTAACATAAACACTTTTACTTATATTATACATAGAATTTTAAATATGTCAAGAGATTTTTTTAAAACTACTTGCAAAGTGTAGGTTTATGTGGTAAAATGAGTATGTTAATAGTGTTAACTTTGTACAGAGGTGGCTTGATTATGGAAGAGAATATTATAACCGACAGCTTGCGTGAGCGGCTCATTTGCGCTGGGCTATCCGAGCTTGAGGAGCACGGAATTGCGGATTTTTCCTTGCGCAGAGTAGCGATGGCGGCAGGGGTTTCCTGCGCGGCTCCTTACAGGCATTTTAAGGATAAGGACGAATTAATTTTAGCCATTATAGATTACGTGCTTGACGGTTGGGTTTTGCTATCCGAGCAAATTTCCGACTCTCTCGGTCAGGGCGGGGGAGAGTGTATTATCGCACTTTCACAGTCGCTTGTGCGCTTTTTCGTCGGCAACGGAAATTTTCGCTCGGTTTTAACACTTGCCCAGTCGGATAGCGACCCCGAAAGGCGTAAGAGGCTCTTAGGGTTTGACGAACCGATTATTAACTCTGTTTCGGTCTTTTCTCTTGAGCACGGCCTCTCGGGTGAGGATAGCGAGGTACTCGCACTTACTGTTCTGTCGCTGATTTACGGCACGCTCGTTCTTATTTCGCGCGGCAACAGTGCCGAGCGCTGTATTTCAAATCTGCGAAACAAAATCACCTCGGAGCTTGTGGCATATTTATAAAAATGCAAAATTCAGAATGCAAAATGCAAAATCAAGACGAGAGTGAAGAAAATGTAAAATGCAAAGTGCAAAATAAAAAAAACAAAAGGACGAGAATTTCTCGTCCTTTTTCACGCAAAGGTGTAATTTATATTACTTATCAGCCTTTTCGTACTTAACGCCGCCGATTCTTATGTAATCAACGCCGCCCTCTGTACCTTCGGTAAATGAGAACTCACCGTTATAATCCTCAGCGTCCTTGCTCTCAAACGTAAAGGTGATAATTTCCTTGTCGTTTTCGTCAGTAGTGATTTCGTAAGTACCCTCAGCAGTAGTCTCAGTTCCAAAGAGGTAGAATGTTATTGTAACGTTCTTGCCTGAAAAATCGTAGGTTGTTCCCAAAACTCCTGAGCCTGCGCTGTATTTTCCGGAAAGAGTCTTGCCGCAAGAGGCAAGCGTTAATACACAACCGATAAGCAGCATACATACAAGGGTCATCGAAATGATTTTTTTCATACTAATTTCCTCACTTTCGTTTTCCACACGTTGTGTGTACTTTTATTATAGCATATTTTCCGTAGGAATGTAATAGGTTTCTCGGAAAATTTAAGATTTTTTATAAATAGCGGTGGTTTTGTAACTCTGCTTGTGGGGATATTACGAGTCAAATCTGTACCGCTGTTCTTCCAATCCACCGTGTAGAACAATCAAAAAGAACATACCGCAAGGGTATGTCCTCTTCGCTTGGCCTACCCGATAGGATTTGAACCTACGGCCTCGAGAGTCGGAGTCTCGCGCGCTATCCAGCTGTGCCACGGGTAGAAATTAACAATATAGTATAAACGATTTGGTTATCTCTCGGTTTGATGCCTCGAGAGTTTGCCGCTCGCGGTGAGCTTGGCAATGATTGTACCGCTTATCGGTAATCAAGCCGTCATCTGCTCGCAAGGCAAGATTCCACACTGCGTGTGAAAACCGGTAAGTCTCGCGCGCTATCCAGCTTATTCCGTCCAATTCACATCTCGTCTGCTATCGCCTAGACAAGCTCGGCTCTGCCGACTCGTGTTCTGTTGGACTTCGCGTCGCAAAAACCGTCCGCAGAAAGGTTTTTGCTTGCTCACCACGGGTAGAAATAAAAATAAAAGATAAAAAACGTTATCTCTCGGATTTGATGCCTCGAGAAAATATAACTATGAAATAATCCGTAAAAAAGGTTGCTATAGAATTATAGCATTGATGTATCTCTTTGTCAATAAGCGCGAGGGGAGTTTGGCGTTAATTATTCAGCCTTTTTCGATATTTAACTGTAAATATTGTATCATATAAGCATATACAAGTCAACACATATCGAGAAGGTTATTGACGGCGCAAAGGCAGTAATCGCAAAGCACTCAAAGTAATATAAAATCAAAAGGAGTACGAACTAAACACTCGTGCTCCTTGTTTACGTATTAAAGATAATTCAGACGTCAAGAGAGGTTAGGTCCTCTACAGTTTCGCGTCTTACTGCTACGTAGTCCTCACCGCCCTTTAGCATAATAATAGGGGGGCGTGTTAATTTATTGTAGTTTGACGACATAGAATAGTGATATGCGCCCGTTGTAAGGCAGGCTATCAGGTCGCCACGTTTTATGTCACTTGGCAGCTCTACGTTTTCCTGCAGAATGTCACCGCTCTCACAGCAGCGGCCAACAACAGATGCACTCATCAGCTCGCTCTCGCTCTCTTTAACAGGCAGAATGGTGTAGGGTGAGCCGTAAAGGGCAAAGCGTGGGTTGTCAGCCATGCCGCCGTCAACCGATACGTAGTTTTTGTAGCCGGGAATTCTCTTTACAGTACCGACGGTGTAAAGGGTCAGTCCCGCATTCGCTACTATACTGCGCCCCGGCTCAAAGGAGATTTTGGGCAGAGTTACACCAAGCTTATCAGATAGAGTTATAAGATAAATGCAAACCTTGCGAATAATCTCTCCTATATTGATTTCGGGCTGAGAGTCAATATAACGCACGCCAAGACCGCCGCCAAGGTCAAGCTCTTTTGCAAGGTAGCCGGTCTTTTCATATATGTCTTTTATAAAGCCCATCATAATGTCTGCCGCCTGCAGGTATATCTGCTCGTCAAAAATCTGCGAGCCTATATGGCAGTGAAAGCCGTAGAGGTCAATACCACCGAGGCTCAAGGCGTCCTTGGTTATCTCTTCTGCCTGGCCCGTTTCAATTGCAGAGCCAAACTTGGAGTCCACCTTTCCCGTAGCTACAGCCGCGTAGGTGTGCGGGTCAATTCCGGGTGTGATACGCAAAAGCACCTTCTGCTTTATTCCGTGCCTCTGTGCAATATCCGAGATGGCAGAGAGCTCCTCGATGTTATCAACCACAAAGTAGCCGACACCCATCTTTATCGCATACTCAATGTCCCCGTCGGTCTTGTTATTAGAGTGGAAATAAGCGCGCGAGAGGGGGAAGCCTGCAAGGGCCGCCGTGTATATCTCACCCGAGGAAACAACGTCAATTCCCAAGCCCTCTTCGTGAATTATCTCGTAAAGCCTTTTAAACGATGCCGCCTTGGATGCATAAAGCACCTGACCCTTGTCGCCAAGCGTGTCCTTTACAGCGTTTATATATTCTCCCGCACACAGTCTTATCCTGTCCTCGTCGTACAGGTATAGGGGCGTGCCGTATTTTTCCTTAAGCGAGGGTAGGGAAACACCCGCAAACGTAAGCTCGCCCGTGCTGCTTCTTGCTATGTTTTCGCATAGCATTTTTTCTTTTTTAAGAGTTAACAAAGTAAGCTTCCTTTTCTTATCAGAGCATAGTCGCTCTTATTTCTTCTGCCGTCTTCTCGGATAAGTCCCGAGGTGCTACGTCAAATACGGTAACTGCACCGCATATTCCGCGCGCGTTCATTCTGCAAACTGCCCTTGCGTATGCAACAAGCACACTTGACGTAAACTCGGGGTTTGAGTCAAGGCGCAGACTGAATTCAACCGTATGTGTGTTTTCACCGTTAAAGCCGGTTTTGCCGTTCCTTATAACAGAGCCGCCGTGTGGCATACCGCCGTGGTCGCGCATAAGCTCCTCTTTGGTCACAAAGGTTACGGTCGTTTCATAATCGGCAAAATAATTCGGCATCTCTTTTATAGTCTTTTCAATTAAAGCAGTGTCCGCGCCGTCCTTCGCCACAACGTAGCAATCGCGCCTGTGCTTTTCCCTCGTAGTAAGGGTGGGGGTACCGCCGCCTCTTACGCTCTCAAGCGCCTCTTCAATCGGCACTGTATACTGCCTTGCGTCAAGCACGCCGTCTATTCGCCTTATTGCGTCCGAGTGGCCTTGGCTGATGCCTCTGCCCCAGAAGGTGTAATTCTCACCCTCGGGCAAAACGCTTGACATATAAAGCCTTGCTATAGAGAATAAGCCGGGGTCCCAGCCCGCTGATATAAGCGCAGTGTTGCCGCCAAGACGTGCCTTTTTGTCAACGTTTTCAAAATGCTCGGGTATTTTTGCGTGTGTGTCAAAGCTGTCAACAACGTTAAAATGCTCGCTGAGCATAGGCGTCAGCTCGGGCAGGTCCGTAGCAGAGCCGCCGCAAAGTACCAAAGCGTCAATCTTACCCTTGAAATCAAGAATTGAGTCGGCAGAGTATACGGGCACGCCGCTTACAGTTTTGACGCTCTCGGGATTTCTGCGCGTAAATACGCCTACGAGCTCCATATCCTTGTGATATTTAACGGCACACTCAACGCCCTTGCCAAGATTGCCGTATCCGTAAATTGCAATTTTCATAAATTACCTCGTATTTTGGGGTTAAACAGTTACTGCCTCGGTGCTTTTATCCTCTATAAGACTGTTCATATCGTAAAGGCCGGGGGTCATACCGATTAGAAAATCTGCCGCCGCAAGCGCCCCTTCGGCAAACAGTGCGCGGCTGTGCGCCTCGTGCTTTAAGGTGATAGTCTGGCTGTCCGTGCCCACTATAACCTCGTGTATTCCCACTATGTTGCCCACTCTCACAGAGTGTATTCCTATTTCATTATTCTCGCGCTTGCCGTGTCCTTGCCTACCAAGGTTTACATTTGCACCGTTTTTCACCTCGCAAAGCGCATTTGCAATCATAATGGCAGTGCCGCTCGGTGCATCTATCTTTCTGTTATGGTGCGTTTCAACTATTTCAATATCCGCCTCGGGCATAGCCGCCGCCGTCTTTTTTGCAAGCTCAATTAAAAGTGCAATACCGAGCGACATATTTCCCGAGTGAAATACGGGAATTTTCTCAGAGGCACTCTTGATTAGTGCAAGCTCAGAGTCTGTGTGGCCCGTGGTTGCGATAACCGTGGGTATTCGGTGCTCTGTCGCAAAGTCCATAATCTGGCCTATCAGTGAGTGGTGCGAGAAATCTATTATGCAGTCAATCGCATCGGTAGCTTCAACCTCGGAGAAGGATTTTACAACAGTGTCCTCCTCGCCGCCCTTAGAAAAAGCGTCAACACCTATTACGAGATTTGCACCGCGAAAGCCCTTATCGCAAAGCGCCTTTACCTCGCGCCCCATAAATCCGCAGTATCCGTTAAGCAATACGTTCATTTGTTTGTTCCTTTGCTTTAAATTAAGCCTTCCGCCCTCATAAGCTCAAAGAGCTTTTCCTCGTTTGCCTTCTCCATTGTAGTCAGGGGCAGGCGAAGATAATTCTCACAGTATCCCATAGCCGCCATTGCCGCCTTTACGGGAATGGGGTTTACCTCGCAGAAGAGTGCGTTTACAAGGGGCAGGAGCCTGAGCTGTGCCTTAAGTGCTTCACCCGTTTTGCCTGCAAGATAGTCCTCGCACATTTTTTGCGTTTCTTTTGGCATAAGGTTAGACAAAACCGAGATTACACCCTTACCGCCAAGCGACATTATAGGTACAATCTGGTCGTCGTTGCCCGAATAAATATCAATTTTGTCACCGCAAAGCGCCGCTATCTCTGCTATTTGCGAGATATTGCCGGATGCTTCCTTAATAGCAACAATGTTCGGGTGCTCTGCAAGCTTTGCTACAGTCGCAGGCGTAATATTACAGCCTGTGCGGCTCGGTACGTTATAAAGAATACAGGGCTTTGTAGCAACGTCAGCTACGGCAAAGAACGACTTTATAAGACCCGCCTGTGTTGCCTTGTTGTAATAGGGAGTTACGAGAAGCACGGCGTCAGCCCCCACCTCGCACGCGTATTTTGTGAGTTCAATCGCGTAAGCGGTGTCGTTTGAGCCTGTGCCTGCAATAACCGGCACTCTGCCGTTTACCCTTTCAACACAGTAGCGTATAGCGTCCTTATGCTCATCGTCCGTAAGGGTAGATGCCTCGCCCGTCGTGCCCGTTACAACTATCGCACCGATGCCCTCGTCAATCTGCCAATCAATCAGCTTGCCAAACCTGTCAAAGTCTATTCCGCTTTCGGTAAGGGGAGTGATAATTGCTGTAGCCGCGCCTGTAAATACTGTTTTCTTCATTTTAGTCACCTTCATTTGTTAAATCAAAAATGGGATAGCCGCAAGCACAGCTATCCCAAAGAAAACACGTTTCTGTAAGTGATAGCCCTTCGCATAAGCGACAGCAGGGCGGATATTCTCCGTACTGCCAGCATAGCGCCCTGCCACAGCAACGCCTGCTTCGGCACCCACACCTTTCACACACAGCCCGTGGCGGCATTGTCGGTGTTACTCTTTGTAAGGTGCGCCTCTATCTCGAAAATATTTTGTTTTTATAATTGTAGCATACAGTAAACTGTATTGTCAAGCCTTTTTTCACATTATTTATTGGCTTAAATCTTGTCAGCAAGCGAGAGTATGTAGTCCATATCCTTGTCGCCCCTGCCCGAGAGGTTGATAAGAACCGAGCCGTGATGCATCTCGCGCGCAAGTTTTATGCCGTAAGCCACCGCGTGTGAGGACTCGATAGCAGGTATAATTCCCTCAAGGCGTGAGAGTGTGTAAAATGCGTCAATAGCCTCGTCGTCACCTATACAGTCGTACTTAACTCTGCCAAGGTCACGAAGAAATGCGTGCTCAGGGCCTGAAGAGGGATAGTCAAGTCCGCTCGCTACAGAGTATACGGCTGCCGGGTCGCCGTTTTCGTCCTTAAGCATAACGCTGTTAAAGCCGTGCATAATGCCCTCAGTGCCGTAAACCAGGCTTGCCGCGTGGTCGCCGAGCTTAGGGCCTCTGCCAAGCGGCTCAACACCGTAAATATCAACGGGGTCGTTAAGGAATCCTGCAAAAAATCCTGCAGAGTTAGAGCCGCCGCCAACGCACGCAACGATACTGTCGGGCAATTCACCCGTCATAGACAAGAACTGCTCGCGCGCCTCAATGCCCACAACGCTCTGGAAATCGCGCACCATCATAGGGAAGGGGTGCGGTCCTACTACAGAGCCTATGCAGTATATGCTGTCGCGGTACTCACGCGCATAAGCCTCAAACGCCGCGTCAACAGCCTCCTTAAGGGTTGCAAGGCCGTGTGTTACCTCAATAACGTTAGCGCCGAGAATTTTCATTCTCGCAACGTTGGGGGCTTGCTTTTTGATGTCAACAGAGCCCATGTATATGTCACATTCAAGGCCGAAATAAGCCGCCGCAGTGGCAAGCGCAACACCGTGCTGGCCTGCGCCCGTTTCTGCGATAACCTTTTTCTTGCCCATATATTTTGCCAAAAGCGCCTCGCCCATACAGTGGTTAAGCTTGTGCGCGCCGGTATGGTTTAAGTCCTCGCGCTTTACGTAAAGCTGTACGTTGCCAAGCTTGTTTGAGAGCCTTTCAAGGTATGAGATAGGGGTGGGTCTGCCCTGAAACTCGCGTCTGATTTTTCGCAGCTCCCCGATAAATTTGCTTGACTTGCAGATAGTAAAGTACGCGTCTGTAATCTCCTGCATAGCCGCCTGTAATTCGGGTGCGATGTACGCGCCGCCGTATTTGCCGAAATATCCGTTCTTGTCGGGATAATTCTTTAAGTAAGTGTCAAATTCAACTCCGCCGTAGTTCATATTTATACTTCCTTTCGTTTTGCGGGGATAAAACAAAAAATCCCCGACAGAATAGATTACTGCCAAGGACGAAAAAACATTTTCGCGGTGCCACCTTGCTTTGCGATTTTCTCGCACACTCAAAGGGTACTGTCATACCCCGAATAATTAACGTATATTCCCACGTCGCGAAATACTCGGGCAGGGGTTAGCCCCACACCTTTCTGCGCGCCCTCAGTGGCCCATTTGTGCGATAAGTGCCTGCCCGCATTCCAGCTACGCGCGCTCTCTGTAAGGTCTAATCCTCGCTTTTACTTCCACCTCAACGGTTTTATACGTAGAGTATAGCATAGGGAATTCTCTTTGTCAAGAGAAAATAAAATTAAATGCAAAATGCAAAATTCAAAAAGCAAGGACAAAGGCTTTATCTCCTCTATCCTCGCTTTCCTATGATTATTTAATTTTCAACTTTCAATTTTCAACTTTCAATTTATAATTTTAAAAATTTCCCGACTCTAAGAGAAATGAAACCGAAAATTCACAGCCCCTGAAAAAAGCATTTTTGATAAAGAGAGCTTGAATATCACAAAGTGCGTCAACGTACTTTTCTAAAACGCACTCTTGCTCCTTGTTAAGCAATGTGCTCAGCTTTTCGTGTAGCTCTACAGCCTTATTTGCAAGCTCTCGCTCCTCGCCGTGTCAATTTTTGCACACTCATCTGCAAGATAATCATTCCAAAGCCCCTCAAGTGTATTCTTCATTTTTTTGCCTTTCCATATAGTTTAAATGTGAACTGGATATATTATAGTCCATATCTGAACTAAAGTCAACCCCTTTTAGTTCATTTGTGTTATAATTTCAAAAAAAGATTAAGGCGGTAACAATGAACGTTTATCAAAGACTTAAGGACCTGCGAGAGGATGCTGACAAAAGTCAGGAGGAAATTGCAAAAATTATAGGTACAAGTCAATCCTATTACGCGCAGTATGAAAACGGTAAAAGAGCCATTCCGTTTGAGCGCGTGGTTGCTTTGGCAAAATACTACAACGTTTCTCTTGACTATATTGCCGGCTTTATTGATACGCCAAGAAAGCTTAAGTAAATGCAAAATGCAATTAAATGCAAAATTCAAAATTCAAAATGCAAAATTAAAAAGCAAGAATAATGGCTTTAATACCTTTATCCTCGCTTTCCTATGATTATTTAATTTTCAACTTTCAACTTTCAATTTTCAATTTACTTCAACTTT
>JAZRFH010000045.1:0-34381 GCA_045661245.1 Eubacteriales bacterium
GGTTATACCGCTGATAAGCGACATAGCTATAGACAAATCGGCACTCGGCTCATTAAGGCTGATTCCGCCGGCAACGTTTAAGTATACGTCGTTTTCATAAAACTTAAGCCCCATTCTCTTTTCAAGAACGGCTATCAACAGACACATACGGTTGTAATCAAAGCCGTCAGCTGTTCGCTTACCCGTGGCATAGGCGCTTTTGGTAACGAGAGCTTGTATTTCGGAAATTAGAGGCCTGGTGCCCTGCATAACACAGCCTGCACAGGAGCCGCTTGTGCCGCGGGGTCTTTCTGCCATAACGACCTCGCTGGGGTTCGGAATCTCACGAAGGCCCTTGTCACCCATTTCGAAAACGCCAATTTCGTTAGTGGAGCCGAATCTGTTTTTAATTGCTCTTATAATTCTGTAAGAATTTGTACGCTCGCCCTCAAAATATAGAACCGCATCAACCATGTGCTCAAGTATTTTAGGGCCGGAAATGCCGCCCTCTTTATTAACGTGTCCTACGAGAAATACCGCAGCACCCGTGCCTTTAGCATAGGTTATCAATGACATGGCTCCCTCGCGCACTTGCGTTATACTGCCCGGCACTGAAGAAAAACGCTCACTTGAAAGGGTTTGTATTGAGTCAATTATAATAACATCAGGCTTAAGCCTTCCACATTCTGAAAGTATTGCGTCGGTATCGGTTTCCGTAAGCAAATAAATCTCTTCACCTTCAATGCTAAGTCTGTCTGCGCGGAGCTTCAGTTGCCCGCGTGACTCCTCGCCCGAAACGTACAGAACCTTACGTGTCTTTGAAAGCTCGGAGCATATTTGCAAAAGAAGAGTTGATTTGCCTATTCCCGGCTCGCCCGAAAGAAGAACAACCGAGCTGCTAACCAAACCGCCACCAAGCACCCTGTCAAGCTCATTCATACCCGTACCAGCACGGATATATTCGGGAATTGTTAAACCGGAGAGCTTTTCTGCCTTGTTTTGCGTTTGTAGCTGCAAAACTTTCGCTTTTTTTTGCTGTATCTCCTCGTCAAAGGTATTCCAACTGCCGCAATCAGGGCATTTACCCAGCCACTTAGGATTTATAAATCCACATTCACGGCATACAAATACACTTTTTTCACTCTTCACTGCCTTCTCCTTTTAGCTTCACTCGGAAGCATTACATCCGTTTATATATTCTATAATACCACAAACTATGGCAAAACTCAATTGCTTTTGATATTCTTTTTGCGAAAGTTTTTCACATTCATCGGGATTTGATAAAAAGCCGCACTCAACAAGAACACTGTTTGCCGTACAGTTATCAAGTATATAAAGACCCTTGCCGTTTTTTATCTGACGGCGATTATCCTTCTGTACCTCTTGTCTTACAGACGTCTGTATTGCCGTAGCAAGATTTATGCTCTTATCGTTTCCGTTAGCATAATAAACCTGCAGGCCTGAGTATTTTGACGCGCCAAAGGTATTCATATGTATGCTTACGAATATTGAATTCGGGTAATCCTCTGCAATCTTACATCTGTTTTTAAGGTCAGAAATCTTGCGTAAGCCCTTGATATTCTCTTTCTCGGTATATAATAACTTATCCTCTGTTCGAGTATAAACCACATTATACCCTTTTTCCTTCAACTGCTCGCCTATCAAAAATGAGAGCTCAAGGTTTAAATCCTTTTCATATATACCACTTACACCTGTAGCACCAACGTCCTCACCGCCGTGACCTGGATCAATAATTATAACCTGGTCGCCCGGCATAAGCGAAGACTGAACGTCCTTGCCCGTCAAAAAGCCTCTTACACCCGAGAAAATTACTGTGCATACAAGTACAAATGATATGCATAACAAAAGCACACTAAACCGCCGCTTTAATCTTGCGCCGTCAACAATATAAACCTTCATAATACCCCCAAAAATAAAAGTCCCTTTAGCTCTTAATGAACTATATGGGACTTTTTGAGAGTTAATTACTTCTTTTTCTTTGAAAAAATTGACAAAATCTTAATTTCGCGGCTGCCAAGGTAATACGCAAGCTGTGTAACACCTACGGAAAGCAGGGGTAAAACAGTAAACAGCACAGCTACAACAAGCCATTTTTTCATATCATCATCAGCCGTGTTCATGCCGAATGCCATTGTTTGTGAAATACCCATATACATTGATGCATGTACCATTGTTAAACCCATTAAAGCAATAAAAACTTCCCCAAGGGCTTCGTTACCCAACACCACGGCAATCGATAAAATTAAGGAAACTGCAGCAAAAATAAAATTAGGTATATTTGCAATTAAGCTCATAAACATACCCTTTAGCGGTATATTTTCTATTCTGCCAGCATCAACTCTGATTTTATCCTTTGCACCGTATTCCCAAGCAACGTAATACAAAAGAACAAGGTAAAAGAGTAAGGAAAAAACAGAAACAACTGTTCTGAGCTGGCTTACAAGCACTTCGTCCTCAGGAATACCCGAGGCAGTATAAAGCATAAACGCAAAAATTGTTATACCTATTTGATATATGTAAAGTCTCAAAATGTCGTGAAAATTCTTTTTTATGAACGCCATAGCATACCCTTTCGGCATTTTTCTAGCAATATTTTATCACAGTAAAATAAAAAAACAAGTCTTAAGCTGAAAAGTTTACATTTTATCCACTAAATCACCGCATTTTTTTGTATAATAGAGTATGTAAATGTATAATTGACAAATCCTTACAAGGAGATTATATGGCAGTTTTAACCGTTAAAAACGAGGAGTTCAAAAGCTTTCCTCAAATTTTAAAGGACTATGCCTCATATACTGTCACAATTAAAGGCAACGCAGAAAAGACCGTGTGCGAATATCTGCTTGATTTGCGTACCTTTTTTCGTTTTTACATTATGAAACGCGACGAGCTTGACCTATCTGACAGTGAATTTGAGAGATTAAGCATTAAATCCATAAACGAATATGACGTAAAACGCGTTACTCAAAAAATGATTATTGAGTTTTTGATGTATTCGGGCCTTGAACGTGAGAACAACACCTCTACCAGAATGCGAAAATTAAGCTCCTTGCGTTCATTCTTTCGATATGCTCATACTAAGGAAAGAATAGTCGACGTCAACCCTACCGCAGATATTGACCCGCCAAAAAAGGCTAAAACACTACCGAAATACTTAACGGTTGAAGAATCTGTTCGCCTGCTTGAGGCTATAAGGTCAGACACAGAAAGTAAAACTGTTATAAGAGACTATGCAATAATTGCCCTGTTTTTGAATACCGGCATGCGTTTATCCGAGCTTGTTGGCTTGAATTTACAAAGCTTTGACTCTGAGCTTGGGCACGTAACCGTTTTGGGTAAGGGCCGTAAAGAGAGGGTTATATATTTAAACACGGCCGCACGCGATGCTGTGCGTGACTATCTGTACGTAAGACTTGACCCTAAATACATATCTACGTCTGATAACGCATTTTTCTTAAGCGGAAGACAGAAGAGAATATCCAATAAAACTGTTCAGTTTATCGTATATAAGTACCTCAAGCTTGCGGGCCTTGAATCAAAGGGGCTTTCCGTACATAAGCTCAGGCACACTGCAGCAACACTTATGTATCAATCAGGTAAGGTTGATATTCGTGTGCTTAAGGATATACTCGGCCACGAGCAATTAAACACAACGCAGATATACACGCACGTGGTTGACCGCAATCTTGAAGAAGCTGTAGAAAACAATCCATTAGCAGATTTTACCGCAAAACCAATGATAAAGCGAGGCAGAAATGACAACGATTGGTGAGAAAATAAAAAAGGCAAGGCGTGAATTAAGGCTTACACAAGCTGACGTTGCAGGCGATTATATAACGAGAAATATGCTGAGCGCTATTGAAAGCGGCAAGGCAAGCCCCTCGCTTGACACTCTGATATACCTCGCAAAAAAGCTCGATTTGCCCCTTGCATATTTGATATCCGAAGACGACGACTTGTTCTTTTTCAAAAAAAAGGCCAGAATACAGCAAATTAAAAACGCACTTGACGAGAGAAACTATAATGTGTGTATCAATCTGGCATTAAAGCTTGAAAGGCTGGACGACGAGCTATCATTTATACTTGCAGACTGTTATTTCAACCTTGGAATCCAAGCCGTTAAAGGCGGTTCGCACAATACGGCAGAGGTTTATCTTACAAACTGCATCGCATACTGTCAGAAAACAATATACGATACAAGCAGATTTGAAACACTTATTCCCCTTTACCTTTCTGTTGCACGAAATGTAAATTCACCGCTTCTGGAGTTTGAGGAAAAAAAGTTTTACGATAAATTTATCGGGACCACTCACTATGAGTTTTACAAATATCTTGTACTGGATTTTGACTATAGATATACCTATCTACCCTTTGCTCTTCACATCAAAGCAAAACAATATATAAAAGAACGAAAATATTCAGACGCCGTAAAGGTGTTATTGGAAGTTGATGCCAAGAGACAGGATTACGAATATAATTCATACGTGCTTTACGGTGTATATACTGACCTGGATACCTGTTACAGAAATTTATTTGATTTTGAGAATGCATATAAGTATTCGAGCAAACGGATTTCATTGCTCGAGGGATTTAAAGCATGAAATTGCCTGACCTATTTGGTCAGGCTTTTATTTTTCGTTTATTTATTTCATAAATAACTTGACTTATTTCTGATTTGGTGGTATAGTATATTTGGTGAATGTTGGCTTTTTTACAACAAACAAAATATATATTTATTCGGAAGGAGATTATGGTTTGAACAAGTACACAAATCCTAAGCTCAGCCTGACCCCAAGTGCCGGCAAGCTTCGCTCTACACTGCTTGCTGAGAGTTCAGGTGATGCGAGAAATCAAATTGCTATGCTTTTTGATACAGGTACATTTGTTGAAACAAGTGCTTACACACAGCGCGCTTATTCTGATTACCTCACAACTGAATCAAAAAATGAATTTGAAGGAGTAATCACAGGCTACGGCGCTATTGACGGGAAGCTTACCTTTGCTTTCGTAGAGGATGCTGAAAGAATGGGCGGTTACATTGATGCCGGCCTGGCAAAGAAAATTTGCGACCTTTACAGCCTGGCAATTTCAAACGGTGCGCCCGTAATCGGTGTGTTTAATTCAAACGGTACAAACATTTTTGAGGGTACAGGCGCTCTTGCCGCATACGGCAGGATTATTGCCTCGGTAAACAAGGCCTCAGGAGTTATACCCCAGATTGCATACGTATCGGGTAAGTGCATCGGAACGTCAGCCGCTATTGCCTCTATGTTTGATATTATCGTTAAGACAAACAGTGCAAGTCTTTACGTTTCCTCCCCTACCCTTACAGGTATTGATAACGCACAGGACGCTATCGTAGCCTACAGAGGTGAAGAAAACGAATGTGCAGGCTATATAAGAAGTATTATTTCCTTTTTACCCTCGAACTCCTCTATCGGTGTACAGGTAAACGACTGTGCTGACAATCTCAACAGACTTCTCGGTGAGCTTGATTTTGGCGGAGAAGCGCTTGCAGAAATAGCAGTGATTGCTGATAACGGCGTATACTATGAGGTCGGCCATGACTTTGCAAAATCTGCCGTATGTGCTTTTAGTACCGTTGGCGGTGTAAGATGCGGTATAGTTGCCAATTCATTTGCAACTGAGGACGGTAAACTTAACCGCAGTACTTCAAGAAAAATTGCAAGGTTTGTAAATCTGTGTGACAGGTTTAACCTACCCGTTGTAACACTTGTAGACTCGCTTGGTCTTGCTATTGATAAGGAAAACGAGGATACGTTTGCACCCGAGCTTGCAAATCTTGGCTTTGCGTATGCATCAAGCACCTGCCCTAAGGTTACGGTTATTCTTGGCCATGCCATTGGCGCATCATTCATTCTCCTCGGCTCAAAGGCACTCGGTGCAGACTTAGTTTACGCACTTGACAATGCGGAGATTGGTGCACTTTCCGCAGAAAGCGGTGTTGCTTTTGCGTGGGACAAATATATTACCGAAGAAAAACCTCGCGAGG
This sequence comes from Eubacteriales bacterium, assembly GCA_045661245.1. Lineage (GTDB taxonomy): Bacteria > Bacillota > Clostridia > Oscillospirales > CAG-272 > UBA1740. Next base: position 6,014 of record JAZRFH010000045.1, read on the forward strand.
AGCTCATTTCAGAATGGCGTACCTCTGTTTCTTCAGTTGCACATGCAGCGGCTAGCGGTGAAATTGACGATATTATAAGCACTAACGAATTGCGTGCGCGTATATGCTCGGCACTGCTTATGCTTTCGTCTAAGGGTGCATACCCCACTGCAAACCGCAAGGTTTTGCCCCTATAAAGGAGATGCAGTATGAACTTAATATACTCATTACTTGCCGTCGATACATCAACACCCATCTCTTCCCTTGCTGACAAATTTCTGTACGGCGGCGAGATGCTTTTGATTGGTATGGCAACAATATTTTCAGTTCTAATCATACTCTTAATTATTCTTTCTCTCTTCAAAAGTGTTTTTGGCGCATTTGGTAAGGAGCAGTCAGTAAAAAAATCCATGGCACAGGAGACAGCCCCTGCACCTATTCAGCAGAGCTGCAGTAACGAAGAGATTGTAGCGGTAATTGCGGCAGCAATTGCGATGGCAGAAAGTGAAAGCAACGGACTTAAGTTCAGAGTAGTTTCATTCAGAAGAAAATAACCGTATTAAGAAAGGAATAAACACAATGAAAAAATATAATATCACTGTAAACGGCACGACCTATGAGGTTGTAGTTGAAGAAGTCGGCAGCGTGACTGCAGCTCCAGCTTATAATGCCCCTGCAGCGCCTGTAGCTGCTACTGCGCCCAAAGCTGCTCCAGCAGCGACACCCGCTCCCGCACCTCAGGCACCTGTACAAAACGGCTCAACCGGCGCTAATAAGGTTACCGCGCCTATGCCCGGAACTATTCTTGACGTTAAGGTTTCAGTAGGTACTCAGGTTAAAAAGGGTGACGTTATCTGCGTTCTTGAGGCTATGAAAATGGAAAACGATATACCTGCTCCCTGCGACGGTGTTATAGCTTCTGTTAACATTCAGAAGGGTGCATCGGTAAACTCCGGCGACGTTCTTGCTACTCTCAACTGATTGGAGCTTAAATAAGCTATGTTAGAATCCGTAATTAATTTCTTAAAAACTACGGGTATATACCAGCTCTTTACCTCAGGCGGTGACGTTGATATAGAGAGAATAGGCAAATATCTGCTTATGTATCTCATAGTCGGAGTGCTGTTTTATCTGGCAATAGTGAAAAAGTTTGAGCCACTGCTCCTTTTACCTATCGCATTCGGTATGCTGCTGGCAAACCTACCCGGTGCTAATCTTATACACACAGAATTTTTCTTTGACGAATATTATCAGCTTGCAGAGGGCGAGCACGTCAGTCTATTCCGCGTACTCGAAGAGGTAATCAATAACGGCGGCCTTATTGACTTTCTCTATTTAGGCGTTAAGTTTGGTATATATCCCTCGCTTATATTCCTCGGTGTAGGTGCTATGACCGACTTTACCCCTCTTATTGCAAATCCGAAATCGCTACTTATGGGCGCAGGCGCACAGCTTGGTGTGTTTGTAGCTTTTGTTGGCGCACTTTTCCTTGGTTTTTCGCCTAAAGAGGCAGGCGCTATCGGTATTATCGGCGGTGCAGACGGCCCTACGGCAATACTCGTTACAAAAACACTTGCACCTCATTTACTAGGTGCTATTGCAATAGCGGCATACTCTTATATGGCGCTGATACCCATTATTCAGCCCCCGTTTATGAAGCTGTTGACTACCGAGCGTGAAAGAAAAATTAAAATGACAACTCTTCGCCCGGTATCCAAGCTTGAAAAGGTTGTATTCCCTATTGTCGTTGCGCTTACGGTTTCCCTGATAGTTCCCGATGCGGCACCCCTTGTAGGATTCCTTATGCTTGGAAACCTATTAAACGTTTGCGGAGTTACTGACAGGCTTTCAAAGACAGCGCAGAATGAGCTTATCAACATTGTTACCATCATGCTTGGTGTTTCGGTTGGCGCAACTGCAAATGCTGATAATTTCTTAAGGATGGAAACTATAAAGATTGTTCTGCTCGGTCTTTGTGCATTTATAATTTCAACAATAGGCGGACTTCTTACAGGTAAAATTATGTGCTGGCTTTCACGCGGAAAAATTAATCCGCTTATTGGCTCAGCCGGCGTTTCCGCAGTTCCTATGGCGGCACGCGTATCACAGGACGTAGGCCGAAAGACCGACCCCTCTAATTTCCTGCTTATGCACGCAATGGGCCCCAATGTTGCAGGTGTTATCGGCTCTGCAGTTGCGGCTGGCGTGTTTCTCAGCTTCTTAAGATAAAATGAAAGGTGACTAAAATGCAGAAGGTTTTAATTACTGAAACGGTTTTACGAGATTCTCACCAGTCGCTTGCGGCTACGAGAATGACAACAGACGAAATGATACCTATCCTTGAGGAAATGGATAAGGTTGGTTACTACTCGCTCGAGGCTTGGGGCGGCGCTACTTTTGACTCATGCCTCAGATTTTTGCATGAGGACCCCTGGACAAGGCTAAGAACTATAAGAAATCACGTTAAAAATACTAAGCTACAAATGCTTTTCAGAGGTCAGAATATTCTAGGCTACCGCCATTATGCTGACGACGTGGTTGAGTATTTTGTACAGAAATCTATTGCAAACGGTATTGATATAATACGTATATTCGATGCACTTAACGACCCGCGAAACCTTGAAACGGCAATAAAAGCTACAATCAAGGAAGGCGGCCACGTACAGGCGGCTATATCCTACACAACATCTCCCTTCCATACCAACGAGGGCTTTGCGGCCTATGCCAAGCAGCTTGAGGAAATGGGCGCAAACTCAATTTGTATTAAGGATATGTCCGGTCTTTTAAAGCCCTATGAGGCATTCCAGCTTGTAAAGGCTATCAAGACAACCGTAAAAATCCCTGTACAACTCCATACACACTACACAGCAGGCCTTGCATCAATGACATTGCTTAAGGCAATTGAAGCAGGCGTTGACGCAGTGGATACATCAATCTCCCCCCTTGCTATGGGTACGTCACATACACCTACAGAGTCACTTGTTGCAACGCTTCAGGGCACACCTTACGATACAGGCCTTGACCTTGCAAAACTTGACGTGGTTGCAAAGCATTTTAACGCGATAAGAGAGAATTACCTCTCCTCAGGACTTATAGACCCCAAGGTGCTTAAGGTTGATGTAAATGCTCTTCGTTACCAGGTGCCGGGCGGCATGCTTTCAAACCTTATTTCACAGCTTAAAATGGCAGGCAAATCCGATAAGCTTGACGAAGTGCTTGAAGAGGTTGCAAACGTACGCCGCGATGCAGGTTATCCCCCTCTTGTAACACCCACATCACAGATTGTAGGTACACAAGCGGTTAACAACGTGCTCTTTGCAGAGGACGGAAGATATTCAAGAGTTACCAAAGAATTTAAAGGACTTGTACGTGGTGAATACGGAAAATGCCCCGCGGCTGTTTCGGACGATTTCAGAAGAAAGATAATAGGCGACGAGGAAGTTATTGATTACAGACCTGCAGATAAGATTGCACCTGAAATTGATAATCTCAGACAAAGGGTTGCCCCTTATGAAGAGCAGGACGAGGATTTACTCTCCCTTGCACTCTTTGAGCAGGTCGCAATAAAGTATTTCGAGTGGCGTAAGCAGCAGAAATACAACCTTGACACAAACGCTGATGCAAAAGCGGGTATACACGCTGTATAAAAAGTAGAGGACAGAGAATTTTACTTCTCTGTCCTTTTAAATCGCTGTCAGAATTATTCCGATTCTTTTTCGTCTGTATCTTCGGATACAGATGTTTTTTCTGTTTCTGCATCAGTATCAGGCACAGGCAACGCATCGTCAAACGCGCCTTCAAGGTCAATCGGTCCCTCTGTTGCGTTAAGCTCAAGTGCCTCGCGCGCCAAAGCTTCGCGCTCAAGTCTAAGCTCTTCCTCGCGTGCGTTTTCGTGCGCGGTTTTGTTTTCTTCTTCGCTCTTACGCTTACGCTCGGCCGCTATAGCCTCAATCTCCTCAATAGTAGGATTATCACGCGTCATAGCAGCAAGGAACTGCTCCTCGTCCATAACCTCGTTTTTAAGAAGGAATGATGCAACGAAATGCAGCTTATCGATATGAGTATCTAGTATTTCGCGGCAAGTGTTATAAGCATTACCTATAATCTTTCTTACCTCATCGTCAATCTCTGCGGCAGTTTTCTCAGAATAGTCCTTACCCGACGAAAAATCACGGCCTAAGAATACTTCGTCAGACGAATGCTCTGAGCCGTAAAGCACAGTGCCGAGTGCATCAGACATACCGTATTTCATAACCATAGACCTTGCAATGCTTGTTGCCTGTCTGATATCGTTAGACGCGCCTGTAGATATATCGTCAAGAACGAGCTCCTCGGCAACTCTGCCGCCAAGGCCGTAAACGATGTCGTCAATCATTTGCTTTTTAGATGCAGTCATTCTCTCCTCGGTAGGCACGCTAAGTGTAACACCACCGGCTGAGCCTGCAGGAATGATAGTAATATGCTTTACAGGGTCAGTATTCTCACAGTAATAAGACGAAACTGCGTGACCCGCCTCGTGATAAGCGCAGAGCTTATTATCCTTCTCTGTTCTTACCTTAGTCTTCTTCTGAGGGCCAAGCAAAAGCTTCATATAAGACTCTTCAATATCGTCCATGCCAATCAGAGCCTTGTTTCTCTTTGCCGCGTGCAGAGCCGCCTCATTCATAAGGTTTGCAAGCTCAGCACCCGTAAAGCCAATAGTTGTTTCGGCAATCTTACGCAGGTTTACACTCTCTTCAAGGGGCTTATTACGGCAATGAACCTTGAGTATCGCCTCTCTGCCGTTAAGGTCGGGGTAATTTACGGTAATACGCCTATCAAATCTACCCGGACGTAACAGCGCAGGGTCAAGTATATCAGGGCGGTTTGTTGCAGCCATAACGATAACGCCCGAGTTAGTACCAAATCCGTCCATCTCAACCAAGAGCTGGTTTAGGGTCTGCTCTCTTTCGTCGTGACCGCCACCAAGGCCTGCACCTCTGTGTCTGCCCACGGCATCAATTTCGTCTATGAATATTATGCTTGCAGGGGTGCGCCTTGCATTTTCAAACAAATCTCTTACTCTTGACGCGCCGACACCGACGTACATTTCAACAAAGTCAGAGCCGGAGATTGAAAAAAACGGAACGCCCGCCTCGCCTGCTACTGCACGTGCAAGAAGAGTTTTACCCGTTCCGGGAGGGCCCACCAAGAGCACACCGCGCGGTATTCCTGCACCAAGCTTAACAAACTTTTCTGGGTCACGCAAGAACTCTACTACCTCTTCAAGCTCAGCCTTCTCCTCGTCTGCGCCTGCAACGTCAGCAAATTTAACTGCGTTTTTATCGTTATTTGCTACCTTGGCACGCGACTTTGAGAAGGAATTAATCTTTCCGCCGCCCATAGTGCCCGCGCTTCTCATAACGAAAATCCACATACCTATAAGCAACAGACCGAGAATTATATAAGGCAGATAAACCTGATACCAGGGAGCCGTAGCGGGCTCAAGAACATCATAGTCCGTAAGCCTTGTAAGCTCTGGACTCTCTGCAAGGCCGAGTATCTGCGTTACCTGTACTGTAAATGTAAGTCCAATCTCTTCCTCATAGGTAACGTAGTTCCCCTTTGCGTCAAGCTTAGGCACCCATGTATTATTGCCGTTAGCATCAACCTCTGACCGTATGAGAACAAGCTTTAGGTTTGAGTTACCGTCAATAACAAAGGAATACACCATGTTATTTTCAAAATTATCAATAGCATCGCTATAGGTAAACTTCTCCGGCTCGTCTGCCGCAGAGTTAAACAGTGATACCGAAACAAGCATCGCTACGATAATCACACCGAGCAATAATAAGCTCTTAAAATTAACCTTCATTAAGTTTTTCCAAGCCTTTCTATCAGCAAACGGTTACTGTGTGTTTGCCGTATATATTCTCCTATTCTTATTATTATCAGTCGAATAGAAAATTGTTATTCTTACAGTGTCTATTTTGTCTTTTTTTACTCCGTCGCGCACCGGAAGCCCCGGCACCCAAAGTATACCGTGACTGTCACAAATAACAGGAATTCTGTTGCGCACAGACGGTGGAATGGACCTATCGTTAAACACCTTTTTTAATTTGTGCGTTATACCGCCGTATTTATAAGCATCGCCGTCGCGCTTAAAGCGAAGACACAGCCCGTCATTTATTATATCAGACGGACAGTCTACGTGTATTGAAAAATTGTAAACATTTGGAGAAATATTTTGCTTTTTGCTATCTATAACGACGGTTGCATCATATCCCGGGATAATATTTTCACCAAGATTCAGCGAGTAAACGTTCCCGTCAGGCGCATTATCACCGTTGCATTCAACTCTGAGCTTACCAAGCTCGCATACAAGCCTGTAGCCCTTACCTACCGAGTATGAGAAATTATCGGACCTAAGGCAACCTACAATATCGTTTATAAGCTGCATTGACGGCTTTTCCGAAGTATATTCGGTAATTAAAAGTGATAAAACCCTTGTAAGAATGGGATATTCAAGCTCTCGTAATAGCTTTATATCAAATGAATTCTTGTTTTTAATCGACAAAAGGATTTCATTAGACCTATCCGACAGATAAATATTGTCCTCTAAAAGCGACTCTGTTAGGCGGTTTATTGCGTTCTCAGGCTCCGAGTTCAATTGCAAGAGCCGTGGCACAATCTCATGCCTTATATAATTACGAGAGTAATCGGTTTCGGCATTTGTGCTGTCTGTCACGTATTTCACACCGTGTGAATCAAGCAAGGATAGAATCACGGCCTTTGAGATACGAATAAGCGGGCGAATAATATTATCCCTCGTCGGTACTATACCGCAAGCACCCGCAAGACCCGCACCGCGCATCATATTAAAGATTACGGTTTCAAGGTTATCGCTTGAATTGTGTGCAAGAGCTATGCAGGATAAATCGTTTCTGCCTAATAATATCTCTCTAAAAGCATTATATCTTACGTTTCTTGCCGCTTCCTCAATACCAAGCTTATTCTCGCGCGCATAAGTGGGCACGTCAACGGTTACGGGTATAAGCTCAACGCCAAGCTCCCGTGCTAAAGCGGTGGAAAATTCTAAATCCCGATACGCCTCATCACCCCTTATCAGATGGTTAACGTGACATGCGGCAATCTTGAAGTTAAGCGCCTCTCTTCTCCTGTATTCGAGGCAAAACAAGAGCAGCATTACCGAGTCAGCACCGCCTGAAAGACCTACAAGCACACCATCGGCTATTTTTTTATCCATGCCGTAGCGCGCCATAGTTGACTTTATAGAGTCATAAATTTCCCCGTCAAAAAGCGCACTTACGGATTTATCTTGGAATAACATCTTCTTCAAGCGTCCTGAATTTAGTAAACTGACCAATCCAGCCCATCTTTACGTTACCTACAGAGCCGTGACGGTTTTTAGCAATAATGACCTCTGCAGTATTTGCAGTATCGTCAACGGGTGCAACACCTGATGCCTCGGGGCCTGCCGCACCGCTTATATTCTTATAATACTCGTCTCTGTAGAGGAAAAGAACAATGTCGGCATCCTGCTCAATCGAACCCGAATCACGAAGGTCTGCAAGGGTCGGCTTTTTACCTACTCCGGGGCGTGACTCGGTACCACGGTTAAGCTGTGCACAGCATATAAAGGGTACACCGAAATCCTTAGCCATTATCTTAAGGTTTCTTGATATTTCACCAACCTGCTGAGCTCTGTTATCGCTGTTAGATGTGGTCTGCATAAGACCGATATAGTCGATAACTACAAGGCCGAGATTTTTAATTCTGCGAAGCTTTGAGCGCATCTCTGTAGTAGAAATCGCAGAGGTATCGTCAATATAAATGTCACACCCTGAGAGCGACTGTACTACACTTGCTATATTATCCCAATGCTCACTTTTAAGCTGACCTGTTCTTAAAGCATAAGAATCAACGAGAGCCTCGCTTGACAATATACGCGTAACAAGCTGCTCGCCCGACATCTCAAGTGAGAATATACATACCGCCTTGCGTGAGCTTTTTGCAACGTTAGTTGCGATATTCATAGCAAACGAGGTTTTACCCATACCGGGACGTGCGCCTACGATAACAAGGTCACCCTTACCCATCTGTATGAGCATTTTATCAAGACCCGAAAAGCCGGTTTTAGCACCTGTCACAGCACCCTTGGTATCTGCAAGAGTTTCAAGGTCTGAATACACGTTATGCAAAATATCGCGGATATGTCTGAAATCCTTACTTACGTTGCCGTTAGACAAATCAAAGATTTTTTGCTCTGCACTGTCTAAGAGAGTTCTTACGCCCGTTGACTCCTCAAACGCATCCTTATTTATATCGTCACAGGTTTCGATAAGCCTACGCAAAATAGACTTATCTTTTACTATCTTAGCATACTCCTTAACGTTTGAAACGCTGGGCACGGAATCGGCAATTAGGGAGATGTACTGAATACTGCTCTGCTGGTCCTTGCCGGTTTGTTCTGTCAGCGTATTTACAAGTGTGACTGCATCAATAGTTCTGTTCTGCATATACATAGAAACTATTGCGCTGTATATCTTCTTATGGTCCTCAACGTAAAAGTCTTTCGGCTCAAGTATGCCAGCAACCTTATCAAAGCACTCAGGATTTATAATAATTGCTCCAAGCACCGCCTGCTCTGCCTCAACGGACACGGGCATTTGCTTGATTAGTGAACTTGAAACGTCCATATTTTCCCTCACAATTTATAAAATAATCAGTCGTGAACGTGAACTGTGAATTTTGCGCTTATATCCTGGAAAATTTTAATATCTACACTGTACTTGCCGTATGCCTTAATGGAGTCCTTGAGGTTAATCTTACGCTTATCAACCTCGTGGTTAACTGCCGCCGCAAGCTTTTCTGCAATATCCTTCGCTGTAACAGAACCGTAAAGCCTGCCGTCCTGCCCGTGACCCATCTGTATAGAAATTTCAACACCCGAAATTTTATCAGCAAGTGCCTGTGCCGCTTTTCTATCCTCGCTGAGCTTATATTGCTTAGCCTCTTCCTTGCTCTTAAGCTCGCTCGTTGCCTTAGCGTCAGCAGCTACTGCCTTCTTTTGAGGAAAAAGGAAATTACGTGCGTATCCGTCGGATACCTCAACAATCTGGTCCTTCTTTCCCTGTCCCTTTACGTCACAAAGTAAAATTACCTTCATTTTTATGCTCCTTATGATTCAAGATAGTCGTCAATACTGGATTTCAGCCTCTCAAGAACGTTGAGAACCGAATCGTCTGCCACCTGGGCACCCGCAACGTCGAAATGACCGCCGCCATGCAGCTTTTCAAGTATAAGCTGTACGTTTACAACACCCGCCGAGCGACCCGAGATATGAACGTGGTCGCCTATTTTAACAAGGGTAAACGCCGCATCAATTCCGCGCAGGGTCAGCATTTTATCCGCCGCCTTTGATGCAATAACGCGATAGGTATCGTCGGTTTCACCGTCGCAGGCGGAGATAGCGATATTGCCTCTGTATATTGTAATTGATGTGTGGAACTTCGCCTCTTTCTTTAGGTCGTCAGGCGCAGTTTTAAATAGCGCGTAAACGTCCGTTGGGTCAGCACCCGCACCTCTTAGATACTGTGCCGCACCAAAGGTTCTGGTTCCCGTATTTCTCGTAAACTGCTTAGTGTCAAGCAATATACCCGCAAGGAGCATATCCGCCTCTGACTTAAGCAAGCTCTGTGAGCTGACTGCACTTTCAAGCATCTCGGAAACCAGCTCGCATGACGAGGATGCGGACGGCTCAATATAATAAAGCTTAATGGAATCCTCAAACGAGTCAATCTTTCTGTGATGGTCCACTATAACGATATTTTTAACCTTTGCCGCTATATCCGCAAACTGTGCACGCGCCGTTGCATGGTGGTCTACAAGCACAAGCAAGGTATCTGGGCCGATAAGGTCAAGACCCTCTGCGTTATCAACGAACATCTGCGAATACGACTCTGACTGCTGCATAAGAGAGATACACGGCTCAAGGTTTTTGTCACGCATATCAACTGCAATATTTACCTTTACACCGAGTAGGGTCGCAATTCTTGCTATACCGATAGATGCGCCGAATGAGTCAAAGTCACCGTATCTGTGACCCATAATTATAACGTTATCACATCTGGCCATAAGTGCCGCAAGCTGATTTGTGAATGTACGCGAGCGAACGTTAGAGCGCTTGTACACCGATTTTGTTCTACCGCCGTAATACTCGGTCACACCGTTGTCGTTATATACAACCTGGTCACCGCCGCGCTGAAGTGCAAGGTCAATAGCATCACGTGCGGCAAGCTCCTTTTCAAGAAGAGTGCCCTCCGACCTTGATACACCGATGGAAACGGTTATAGAAACACCGTCACCTACCCGGATTTCCCTTATCTCGTCGAGTATTGAGAAACGGTTTTTAATACATTTTTCAAGAGAAACCGAATCTATCAGCATAATGTATTTATCATTGTCGTAGGACTTAAGCATAGCACCGAGAGAATCAGCCCAGCTCTTGAGCTTCTCGTCAACGCTTGAAACTGCAACTCTGAATTTCTCATGCACGTACTGTAAAACGTCCTCAACGTTATCGATAGCAATATACGCTACGCATACTCGGCTGTTATTAAATTTTTCCTCGGCAATAGAAACCGCAGTAACGTCGTTAAGGGACAGGACGTTTAGTGCACTGCCGCGTGCCGTTTTAATTACAAAGCTCTCAGCATCGTATTTTCTGCCGCGCATATCAAGTGGTTTTACACCAATCTTATCAAAATCGTAGCTTGCACCGAGAACTGCAACGATGCTTTTGCCTATGGGATTTTCGTCTGCTGAAAGCACGTCAAGCATCGCCTCGTTACACCAGAGCAATATACCGTCGTCGTCAAATGCCGCAACGGGGTGAATCGTGTTTTTAAGAACAACACTGCCCTCTTCTAAAAGCAGCTCGTGAATATCCATCTCCGGCATTGAGCGCTGCCTTTTTATACGACTGTTACCGAGCAAAATAATTTCAACTAGGTAAACCAGCACAACCGCAACCGAAAGAATCGCGGCATTTGCGTTTACAAAATAAATAAGCAAGCCGACGAGCGCTATATTAAGGCATGCAAGAGATACTGCAATAACAAGCTCCCGCCTTGTAGCAAAGGGAACGTTATCTTTTTTATTAAGCATTTATGTCCCTCCTTTTAAAGGTTAATTGTTAATGTCATTATTTCCGGGTGTAGCGCTTGCCCTATTCCTTGCAATAGTCATAAAAGCGCCGAGATAGGAAAGAATCTGCACCGCAAAGCTTGAGAAAAACAGAACCGCACACAAAACAAGAATCCCCGAAAGGATAGGCTTGCCGTTTTTGCGGGCAAAAATTTCGGATATATACTTGTATCCGAGATATGCGTATACAAACATAAACACAGTATAAAGATTGTGTACGGTAAGTGCGGCTGTTTCAGTCGGCTCACCAATAAACATAGAAGCTACAACGAGCAAAACGTAAAAGTACGCAAATAGATTTGTCGTTCTAAATCTGTAAGACGGCAAACGCTCGGCAAACTGTGTTCTTTTTACACCGAAGAAGGTGAAGACCTTAAGTGCAACACCGCCGAGAGCAAAGCCGAAAATTGCAAAAAATGCAACCAGCGTCTTAAACGTTGCGTCAAAAAGATAATTCAAATCAGCCTCTGAGAAAAGATATTCAAGCTCCCCTTCACCGTTTTCCATAGCCAAGGACGAAAAGGCTCTTATAAACTCTGTGCGTATAAGTTCTGTCTGTTCGGCATAAAAATCGCGCACGGCAGAGATGCTGAAATCCTTTACCATAAAAAATCCGAGAAGAATAAACGAAACTACTGTAAATGCAGTAACGATAATAGTGAGATAAACCGCACACTCGCTTTTAGCGCGCCATTTTACAAAAGATAGGTATATTACCGCCGCAACCAAAACAGAAGCAAGGCAATTAAGCGAGAAGATGCGGTTAAAAATCAAATCAAACGCTATGAGCAAAACAGGCAGAATATAGGTAAGCCTGCGCTTTTTACCGCACTCACAAAGAAATACTGAGGCAAGAAAGCCTGCAGTAAACGGTAATATTAAAAGTCCGGTCTGAAAAAGGATAGCTGTAATAAGCCCCGACAAAAGTGTCATAACCGTAAGAAAAACAGTTGTCTTATTGGATTTTACGTTATTCACCTGATTTTCCATAAGCATTTCCACCTTATTTTACGTGCGAAAATAAAATAACTTGTTTATTATAGCATAATATATGTATTTTGTAAATACCGAGGGCAAAAAAAGTTACATTTAGGCAGTTATTTGTTAAAATTTTCTTGCAATAGAGCGCGAAGTAGTGTAAAATAGATGTATAAACAAATGAAGGGAGCGGCGGCAGTGATAGAAAGCATTACACTTAATTCTCACATATCCAAAATGCACGGCGTTGGCAAAGCACGCGCGGCACAGCTTGAAAAGCTGGGTATATACACCGTACGCGACCTTATTTATTATTTTCCGCGTGCGTACGAAAATCGCGCAGACGTACGCGAGCTTAAATATGCAGATTGCGAAGCTTCGTGCTCTTACATTCTTACTGTTTCAAGCTCAGTTTCTACTGCTAAGCTTAAAAACAGGCTAACTATATCAAAATTCCGCGCATTTGACGACACGGGAGCATGCGAGGTTGTCTTTTTTAATTCAAGCTTTGTAAAGGATATTTTTCACGTTGGACAAACCTTCCGCTTTTTCGGAAAAATAAATGTATCTAAAAACGGACGGATTCAGCTTACCTCTCCAAAGTACGAGCCTTACGTTGAGGGCACTGCGCTTTCGGATTACCAGCCTATTTACTCGCTTACCGAGGGCATTAACTCAAAATTTCTGAGTAAGCTTGTAAAAACAGCTACAGAAACCCTTCTTTCGGATATTATAGACCCACTGCCAGAAAAAATAAGACTTGATATGGAATTACCCACACTCAAGTATTCAATAAAGAACATTCATTTTCCTGAGAACATCGAGTCACTTAACAATTCGAAGCGCCGCTTGGCATTTGACGAAATGCTAACCTTTGGTCTTGGTATATCAATGTCGGCAGAGAGAAGGCGTACTCTTGACGGCGTGCCGTTTAAGCCTACACCGATAAAGCCGTTTACCGACCTTTTACCCTACGAGCTTACCGAAGCACAAAAGCAGGTTATAAACGATATTTACCGCGACACTGTTTTAACACGCAATGGCAACAAAGCCCCGTCAATGGCGAGAATAATCGTGGGTGACGTTGGCTCGGGTAAAACCGTTTGTGCCGCGGCGGCAATATATTTTGCACAGCGCTCTGGCTATCAAAGTGCGTTTATGGTACCGACGGAAATTCTTGCAGCACAGCACTATGAGGATTTATCCGAGCTGTTTATAAAGCTTGGAATAAAAACAGCACTGCTTACTGGCTCAACTAAGGAGAGCGAGAAAAAACGGATTTATAAACAGATTTTTGACGGTCAGATAGACGTTGTTATTGGCACGCACGCCCTTTTATCGGACAAGGTTATATTTCATTCGCTCGGGCTTATAGTAACCGACGAGCAGCATAGATTTGGAGTTGCACAGCGCGCTGTACTCAAGGATAGGTCGCAAAACGCGCACATGCTTGTAATGAGCGCAACTCCCATACCGCGCAGCCTTGCACTGGCAATGTACGGAGACCTTGACGTTTCGAGAATTGACGAGATGCCAAAGGGGCGCGAGCGTGTTGACACGTATTTAGTAAACGAGGAATACCGCACAAGACTTAACGATTTTATTAAAAAGCAGATTTCACTCGGCGGTCAGTGCTACATCATTTGCCCTTCAATTGAAAAAGAGGACGATACCGAGGAGCTTTTACACGCTAGGCTTTCGGAAAACGCACTGTTATCAGCAAATCCACTGGAGCTTAAAAATGCAGTTGACTATACAAAAGAGCTAAAAAAAGTGCTAAAAGGCATAAATATTGAATGTTTGCACGGTAAGCTGAAGAGCGCTGAAAAGGACGAAATAATGTCACGCTTCCAAAGCGGAGAAACAAAGGTTTTAGTATCGACCACTGTTATCGAAGTTGGTGTTAACGTACCGAATGCAACACTTATGGTAATAGAAAATGCAGAAAGGTTTGGGCTATCTCAGCTACACCAGCTTCGCGGCCGTGTAGGCAGGGGTAACAAAAAGTCGTACTGTATTCTTGTATCAGATGCAAAGGGTGAAAAAGCACTCTCCCGTTTAAACGTAATCAAGAGTACCTACGACGGATACACCATTGCCGAAAAGGATTTATTGCTTCGCGGACCCGGCGACTTCTTTTCTCACAATTCAAGCAATACTTTTAGGCAGAGTGGCGGTTTTGAATTTAATATGGCCAAGCTTTGCGACGATGTCTCTCTTTTTGACAGTGCTTTTTCATGCGCAAAGGATATAATAAAACGCGACCCTACACTTACTCTTGACGAGCATTTATCCCTCAAAGAATCCGTCTATTCTATGCTCGGTAAAGTATCACAAATTTCTTGATTTTGAAAGGTTTTAAAGCTTATGCAACAGCCACTTGCAGATAGAATGAGGCCAAAATGCTTTGACGAAATTGCAGGTCAGAGTCACCTTGTCGGCAAAGGCGGAATACTGCGCAGACTTGTAGAAAACGACCGTATTCCCAATATGATTTTTTACGGACCGCCCGGCACAGGTAAAACTACGGTTGCAAATATAATCGCTTCAATGTCGGGTATGCAGTTATATAAGCTGAATGCTACAACTGCGTCTACCTCTGACGTTAAAGAGGTTTTATCCTCTACAGAAAATCTGTTTTCAGGCAACGGTACTCTACTCTACCTTGACGAGATTCAGTCAGTTAATAAAAAACAACAGCAATCGCTTCTTGAGTTTATGGAAAACGGCAAGATTACACTTATTGCATCTACTACGGAAAACCCGTATTATTACGTATATAAGGCCTTGCTTTCCCGTTCCTCTGTTTTTGAATTCAAAAGCGTAACTGCAGACGACTGCGTGCCCTCACTCAAGCGCGCAATTGCTATGCTTAACGAGGATTTCGGTGATAATAAGACCGCTGACGAGGCGCTTTTGCGTTCTGTAGCGGCGGCATGCGGCGGTGACGTCAGAATGAGCATCGGTGTAATAGAAAATGCCTTCTATATAAGCGGTGATACAATTACAGAGGATACGGTTAAATCCTTAATCCCCTCTGTAGTGGGCCATTTCGACAGAGATGGAGATATGCATTACGACCTACTCTCCTGCCTGCAAAAATCTATTCGCGGCTCTGACCCCGATGCCGCAGTATTTTATCTTGCCAAGCTACTTGCATCGGGGGATATACTTTCAGTATGCCGTAGACTCCTGGTTATCGCTAACGAGGATATAGGCTGTGCTTATCCTATGGCGGCATCTATTGCCTATTCCTGTACTGAGAGTGCAAAGGCTATAGGCTTACCCGAGGCGGCAATACCGCTTGCTAACTGCGCGATAATTCTTGCAACGGCACCAAAGTCAAACTCCTCTTATATGGCCTATCACAGAGCATGCGAGGATTTATCAAAGGGTTTAGGGCTTGAAATACCCGAGCATCTTTCAAGCCCCGAGTTTAAGGGCTACCTATACCCACACGATTACCCGAATAACTACGTCGAGCAAACCTATCTGCCCCGTGACCTTATCGGCAAGCGCTACTATGAGTTTGGCAATAACAAAACCGAGGCGGCCGCAAAAGCATATTATGATTTAATACGCAAAAACGACGGCAAAAACAGATAATCATATATATATTACTGCATTATTTTTACTTTCTTGACAAATAGACACGCACATGGTATAATGGTGGGTGAGATATTGTTGGATATTTTCGTATATAATTAACTATACCCCCTAATTTATGTAAACCTTTGTTAAAGGTTACGGAGGATTATATGATTTTTCATTTCATTCTGAATCCGAAATCCGGACGTACCAGAAAGAAAAAGAATATAGAGCTTTTGATAAAAAGAGCGTGCCGCAAAAGAAAAATAAATTACCATATATATTACACAACTTGCCCCGGTGACGCAAGCGAATACGTTAAATCAATGGTACGTATTTCGCAGGATAAGCAACGCTTTATTTGTCTTGGCGGTGACGGCACACTCAGTGAAATTGTAAACAGTGCGCCTGCAAATCCAAACGTTGAGTTTGGTGTAATCCCCGGTGGCTCCGGCAACGATTTTATCAGAAACTTTACTAACCTACACAGGTTTGAAAGCATTACCGCGCAGCTTGACGGTAACGTAATGCAGCTTGATTTAATTAAGGTCAACGATTATTACGCAATCAACATGGTTAATATCGGCTTTGATTGCTCTGCCGCCAAGGTAGCTGAAAAATATAAAAGATTACCCTTTATTTCTCCCGGCTTTTCCTATGCCCTAGGTGTTCTCGTAACTCTTTTGAAGAGGCTTGGCACTAAAATGAAGCATATTAAGGATAACGGTGAGGAGGTTGAGGGTGAATATACCCTTTGCACTATAGCCAACGGCAGATACTGCGGCGGTGGCTTTTTGTCCAACCCAACCGCTTCGCTTTACGACGGAATGATGGACGTGTGCCTAATCAAAAAGGTTTCGCGCCCTACCTTTATTTCTCTTGTGGGATGCTATAAAAAGGGTAAGCATCTTGAAAAAAGGCGTGCAAAGAAGCTTATTATCTACAGTCAGGAAAAACACTATAAAATGGAGTTCGACAACCCTATACCGATTTGCATTGACGGTGAAATCAAGGGTGCTAAAACCATCGACTTCAGCGTTGTGCCTTGCGGGCTGAATTTTGTAGTTCCCAAGGGCTCAGATATAAAATATATGAAAAGATAATTTTTTCCGCGGAAAAGGAATAAATATGAAAATCTTTGTGAAAAGACCGCTTAGCTTGATACTTTGTATTATGCTGGGCGGCTTTTCTCTTTTTATTGACGCAAGCCTTCCCCTTAAAATTACTTTACTGTCTTTTACCCTCTTACTCTTCCTTTTAACCTTTGTAAAAAGTCTTATAGTAGAGAGTAAGCGCATAATTTCGAGGCTGTGCCTGATTGCGTTTGCAATATCGCTTATTTTGGGTATAATTTGGTCAAACAGCTTTTATCCGACCAAATACCATAATAAAGAATGTAAAATAACCGCAATGGTTACCGATGTGAGTGAAAATGACGATTATACTTACGTAATACTTAAAACTCAAACAATAGACGGTGGCCAAGAAGCATACAAAATGTCGGCATACATATATAACAGCACCGAGGACGTAAGGCTTGGCGATATTATAGAGTGCACGGCAACCGTTATTTCTACAGGTGCCGCTAATGACGATAATAAAACGTCATATAACAAGGACGGAATCTCGGCAATTCTTGACGGCGTTAGAGATTTTAAGGTTACATACCATAAAAATTTATGGCTAAGGTCTATTCTAATATCCGCCCGTAATAACATAACTGATACACTAATCGAACGAACCAATCTCTCTACCGGCGGATTTATGACAGCTCTGCTTATAGGCGTGCGTGATTACCTTGATGCGGAAACAGCCCTTTCATTCAGAAGAATAGGCATATCACATATTTTGGCACTTAGCGGTATGCATTTATCAATAATAACGTTAGCACTTGAAAGACTGCTGTGTGCATTAAGAATATCAAAAAAGCCGAGAATTATAATAGCAATAATATTCACCCTGCTTTATATGTCCTTGGCTGGCTTTACACCCTCTATAACGCGCTCGGGTATTATGCTGATTACATACTATTCTCTCTTTTTGCTCGCGCGCTCTCGCGATTCCTTTACGTCACTTTGCATATCAGTCGAAGTGATAGTTATAGTTAAGCCCTATGCAATATTTGATATTTCCCTGTGGCTCTCAGCCTTAGCAACGCTTGGTATTGTTACGGCACCTGTCTTTAATAAATACGGTGAGAATATCGGTAAATTTAAACGCATTATAATTGGTTTTGCTAATTCTCTTACTGCCTCTTTATTCGCAGTAGGCGCGACCGTTATGATTTGTGCGCTTACGTTTGAGCAAATTTCTATCCTTTCGATTTTTGCAACGATAGTTTTCTCGCCTATTATCACCATCTTTATGTACCTCTCGGTATTTCTGCTTATCTTAGGTGGCATAATACCGTTTGGCGGCATAATGATATACTTTTCTGACGCAATTAAAGAGCTGTCTGAGATATTCGCACGACCAAGCTTTATTTTATGCTCTACCAATAATCTTGTAACGAAAGCACTAATTGCATTATTTACTGTTATGCTTATCGGTTTTCTGGTGCTGAGCATAAAGAAAAAAGGCAGAGCGGCACTTGTACTCTTCCTGCTATTTATTTCAATATACCTTGCGGGCAGCATAAGCACCCTGACAAATCTCTATAAAGATGATACGGTTTACATGAAAAGCGATACTCAGGACTGTGTTTTAATCAAGAATAGCGGCTCGGTTTATTTAATTGCTACAGAAGAGGTTAGTCGCTCTTATTCAAGCTATCTTAGCTCAGTGCTTGTTAATCAAGAGCTCACACTGCTTGACGAGCTTGTGCTTACTTCCTACAGCGAGGGACTCGAAAATAATATACAGAGCGTAATAAATTACATCAAAACCACCCTTATACGAATTCCATATCCCAAAAATGAACGTGAAGATATTGAAGCAAGAAGACTTGCACACCTGCTCTCGCTTTACGGC
This sequence comes from Eubacteriales bacterium, assembly GCA_045661245.1. Classification (GTDB taxonomy): domain Bacteria; phylum Bacillota; class Clostridia; order Oscillospirales; family CAG-272; genus UBA1740. The sequence goes on from JAZRFH010000045.1 coordinate 24,737, forward strand.
ACATCTATGAGCTTTTACAACGAGGGCGACGTGCTTGCATTAGGCAGCCACAGCTACAGGCTTTTATATCATACGCCTTATTCAGACAGTGCCGTCGAATGTGCGTTTATGCTGAGTGAAAATGATAAGAAAACAACCTATTTTACCCAAGGAGCCGCAAGCCACTTAAACTACAGTGCGCGTGCTTTAGCATCGGAGAGTGACGTGTTGATTCTGGGTGTACCCGGGACTGAAAATACGTTTAATTTAAAATTTCCGTCTGTAAGCTCTATAATTTGCGGAAAGGACAACCTCAGCGAATCGGCAAAAAATTATTACCAATCACACGACACAAAGACTAAATATATTGAAAATGAACACACATTTGAAAAAGGCCGGGAATAACCCCGGCCAAAGATTTTATATTAAAGTTTTATACGTTAAATAAGAACTCGACAACGTCGCCGTCCTTCATAACGTATTCCTTGCCCTCACTGCGAAGAAGACCCTTTTCCTTAACCTTATTTCTGTCGCCCTCGCGTACAAGGTCGTCAAAGGCTACAACCTCTGCTCTTATAAATCCGCGCTCAAAATCACTGTGTATTTTTCCTGCCGCACCGGGAGCCTTCGTGCCTCTCTTAATAGTCCAAGCCCTGACCTCTTTGGGTCCCGCTGTAAGGAAGCTTATAAGACCAAGCAAGGAGTATCCCGACTTAATAAGCTTATCAAGACCGCTCTCGTCAATACCGAGGTCAGAAAGGAAAGCCAACTTCTCTTCACCCTCAAGCTCTGCAAGCTCAGCCTCAATCTGCGCGCTCACGGCAATTATCTCACTGCCCTCTGCTCTCGCGCGCTCGCTAAGCTTTATATAGCCCTCGTTAGCGGTATAATCACCGGCAACCTCATTTTCTCCAATATTCGCAACGTAAATGATGGGCTTAAGAGTTAAAAGCCTTGACTCCTCCACCCAAGCCATCTCTTCTGCATCAAGACCGAGTGTGCGGGCTGATTTACCTTCCTCAAGGCAAGCCTTAACCTTTTCAAGCACTGCAAGCTTTTCAAGCAGCTTTTTATCACTCTTGGCAGCCTTGGTCGTTCTTTCAATAGCGCGCTCTACAATCTCAAGGTCAGATAGAATAAGCTCGATATCTATAGTTTCAACGTCGCGTATGGGGTCAATCGAGCCCTCGACGTGGATAATATCGTTATTTTCAAAGCATCTGACAACGTGGACAACAGCATCTACCTCACGGATATTGGCAAGGAACTTGTTGCCAAGACCCTCACCGCGTGACGCACCCTTTACAAGGCCTGCAATATCAACAAACTCAATTACCGCAGGTGTGAATTTTTCGGGCTTATACATCTCGGCAAGCTTATCCAGTCGCTTATCGGGCACGGAAACGATGCCTACGTTAGGGTCAATCGTGCAGAACGGGTAATTAGCAGACTCAGCTCCCGCATTAGTAAGCGCATTAAACAGTGTGCTTTTGCCTACGTTAGGCAAACCAACGATACCAAGCTTCATTATATAGCAACCTCACAATTTTTTCTTTTACTATTCTAGCATAAAAGCTTTAATTATTCAAGGGATTTTACCGAAATTCGATAAAAAAACAGCATTTAGTGAAACTTAATACATTATTCACATAAAAAAGTAAAATTAAGGTAAAAATTTAATAAATAGTTCTTGACTGACCCATTAAAATTGTGTATAATTTAATTGTTAAGTTTTTAAGTTTTTTGTCAAAGTTAATAATTGGAGGAATACAAATGGATACTAAGCTGCTTATAGTTGACGACGACCTTAACATATGCGATATGCTTAAGCTCTATTTTGAGAATGAGGGCTACAAGGTTAAAACCGCAAACGACGGTGTTTCGGGTCTTGCAAACTTTAAAATGTATGACCCCGACCTTGTTTTACTTGATATAATGATGCCTAAAAAGGACGGTTGGCAGGTTTGCCGTGAGATACGTGAGATTTCGCCCAAGCCCGTTATTATGATAACCGCAAAGGGTGAGGTTTTTGACAAGGTGCTTGGCCTTGAGCTCGGTGCTGACGATTTTATAGTTAAGCCCTTTGATATGAAGGAGCTCTCTGCCCGTATTAAGGCAGTTTTGCGCCGATATAACGCACATTCTATCGCTAACGACGAAGAGGTTGTTAAATTTGAAAATATCGAAATCAGCCTTCAGAAATACGAGCTTAAGCTAGGTGGCAAGGCTATCGATATTCCCCCGAAGGAGCTTGAGCTGCTTTATTTCCTCGCGTCAAACTGCAACAGAGTTTTCACAAGAGACCAGCTGCTTGACAAGGTATGGGGCTTTGACTATCTTGGCGACTCAAGAACGGTTGACGGGCACGGAAAGCGCCTGCGCGGGAAGCTTGAGGGTGTTTCCGACAAGTGGATGCTTAAAACGGTTTGGGGCGTTGGTTATAAATTCGAAACAGTAAACTGATATTCTATAAAAATAAAGGTGAAGTCGTGCTTTATACTGCGGCTTCACCTATTTTATTTAAAAATTAAAGGTTAACTGAGCAATTGAAGTACCTGTTGAAGGTATTGCATTCTTACGGCACTTAGTTGCATCCTGACCTACGTCCTCAATTCTGTCTGTAACAAGGTCAACAACTACACCCTTCTTCGGCAGCTGCATTATCTGCACACCCGCCGCTGTACGTGTGGATTTTAGCGGTATAAGGCTACTCTTAATAAGCATTGCCTTACCTGCGGAGCTGCGTATAAATATGGGCTTAGCCTCTCCAGACTCATAAATAGCCGCAACAGGCACAGATGCCGTTGAGTATGCGCCAGAAATCTTTCTTCTGCGTGAGGTTGTAATATATGCAGAGAGGCTTACGCGCAATCCCTTACCGTTTTCAAATACGTAAATAATATTATGCTCGGGATTCATATCGTAAATCATTTTACAGCCGATTACATGCTCGTCGTCGTCCATTGACAGCTTAGTAGGTATATAATCACCCATATTACTCGGTTTACAGATATCAAAGTCGCTGACTCTTGCCCTGTAAATCTGCCCCTTATCGGTAAAGAACAAAATTTCACCGCGGTTATCAGTATCCTCGGAATAGGTAATATAGTCACCTTCCTTAAGCTTATGCTCGTCACTTGAGCGCACCCCCTGCACCGAGAGCTTCTTAAAGTATCCTGCACGTGTGAGTATAAGGCGGCAGTTGTAATTTTCAAAGAATATCTCTTCCTTGTCCGCCTTCTGAACGTCGCTCTTTTCAACAAGCCTTGTCTTTCGCTCCATGCCATATTTACGCTTGATTTCCTGAAGCTGAGCAATAATCTTAGACTTAAGCTTAAGCTCGTCAGCAAGAGTTGCGTTAATCTCGTCAATCTCTGCAACCAGCGCCTCAATCTCCTGTACTCTGTTGATTATATACTCGCGGTTGAGGTTACGCAACTTAATTTCAGCAATATATTCTGCCTGGCGCTTTGAGAGGTCGAAGCCCTTTGCAAGGTTGGGCACAACGTCCTCTTCTTTCTCGGTTTTGCGGATAATACGAATAGCCTTGTCAATATCAAACAGTATCTTGGCTAGACCGCGCAAAAGCTCAAGCTTGTCCTTTTTCTTGTTAAGGTCAAAATTAAGCTCGCGTGTATAGCACTTAACTCTGAACTTTATCCATTCCTTAAGAATATCCTTAACGCCGAGCTGCATAGGACTGCCCTCAACGAGAATATTAAAGTTACAGTCAAAGCTGTTTTCAAGCTCGGTTGCGCTGAACAGCTTTTGCATAACAAGCTCGGGGTCAGCGTCCTTTCTTAATTCAACGATAAGCTTAAAGCCGTTGAGGTCTATAGCATCGCGCACAATGTTAACCTCTTTAAGCTTGCCGTTTTTAATAAGGTCGTTTGCCTTCTTTATAATAGCCTCAATAGACGAGGAATAAGGAATTTCGAGAATATCTATGCAATTTTCTTTCTTCTTGTACTCGTATCTTGCGCGCATACGCACACTGCCAACGCCCGTTTCGAATATCTTGCGCATAACCTCTCTATCGTAGATAATCTCGGCTCCGCCGGGAAAATCGGGGGCTTTGATTATATCGAGGAGTCTATCCACAGAGGCATTCGGGTTTTTGAGCAGTGCTATTGTACCGTCGCATATTTCAGCTAGGTTAAACGAGCATATAGAGCACGCCATACCAACTGCAATACCGAGGTTGGGCGAAACCAATATGTTCGGGAATGTAGTGGGAAAAAGCGCGGGCTCTTGCATTGTATTATCGTAGTTAGGAACAAAGTCAACAGCGTCCTTATCAATACCCGAGAAAAGCTCCTGGCAAAAAGGCTCAAGCTTTGCCTCAGTATAACGCGATGCCGCGTACGCCATATCTCTTGAATACTGCTTACCAAACGAGCCCTTTGAGTCTACAAACGGGTGCAAAAGCGCCTCGTGGTCACGGGTAAGACGCACCATTGTTTCATAGATAGACGCGTCACCGTGGGGGTTAAGACGCATAGTCTGACCTACTATATTCGCGCTTTTTGTTCTGCCCCCCTTCATAAGACCCATAGTATACATCGTATACAAAAGCTTTCTGTGCGAGGGCTTAAAGCCGTCTATCTCGGGAATTGCACGAGATACAATAACGCTCATAGCGTACGGCATATAGTTTTTAACGAGAGTGTCAGTTATAGGCTGTTCGGTGGCCTGCGCCTCGTTAGCCTTTAAATCCTCTATATCGTTTTTCTTTTTTCTAGCCATCTTTTCACCGTCACAATTTAATAATTCTGTATGCTGAGGCACGTATCATTCTGTTATAAAGTGCAAGACCTATGCCATCTCTTGAAGGCATTGGCGCATAAATAACGTCGTAATCATTTTTATCCGCATCGCGAAGAATAGAGAATAGCCTGTGAGCTTGCCCCACCTTATCCTGACGTGCCGAAAAATCATATACGTCAGCGTCGGGAAAGCTCTTTTTAATAAGATTCAAATCCTCAGTAAAAGCTATAATAGCAATTTTATTTTTGTTTTCTGCCTCAATATAATCTATCATTTCGGAGTTTTCGCCATCAATAAGCACTAGCGGTGACTTGGGTGCGTAGTGCTTATATTTCATACCGGGTGACAAGGCGCGCTCACCTTCCTTTAAGGCCCCAGTTACAGCATCTGCGACAGTACATTTTATGCCAAGCGCCTCTATATCCTCTACAGTAATTTTACCTGGACGAAGCATCGTTACAGTGCCGTCGTCATTCGGCTTTACTATAGTTGACTCAAGGCCAAAGTCACAGTCGCCGCCGTTAATAATCATATCAACCCTACCCGCCATATCGTCGCACACGTGGTCAATTCTTGTGGGTGACGGGGTGCCCGAAATATTGGCAGACGGTGCGGCAATCGGCACACCTGAGAGCGCAATCAAGGTATGGGCTATAGGGTTTGACGGGCACCTTACCGCAACTGTAGAAAGCCCACCGCGAGTTTTATGAGGCACGCTCTCTTTACTAGGTAAAACCACAGTTAAGGGCCCCGGCATAAATGCTTTTGCAAGCTTATAATATAATTCAGAGGTATATGCATAGCCCTCTGCCCACTCGGGCTCTGCTATGTGTATTATAAGTGGGTTATCACTCGGTCTGCCCTTTGCCGCATAAATTTTCTCGGCGGCATCTGCATTTGTGGCATCTGCACCAAGGCCGTAAACCGTTTCGGTTGGAAAAACCACAAGTCCGCCGCGTTTGATTAAATCGGCCGCACCCTTTAAGCTCTCTTCAAGATTATCAGCATCTCTAAGGTTAAGGATTTCAGTATTCATTTTCCTCTCCCTTCAGGCGCTCTGCGGTATCCTGTGCAATAAGGTCGTCAATGAGCTCGCCTATATCACCGTCAAGAAAGGCATCAAGCGAGTGCAACGTCTTATTTATTCTATGGTCTGTAACACGGGATTGCGGATAATTGTAGGTACGTATTTTCTCGCTCCTGTCACCGCTGCCGACCTGGCTTTTTCTTTTAGATGCAATCTCGTCCTCCTGCTCCTTCTGCTTCATATCATAAAGCTTTGAGTACAAAAGACGCATCGCCTTCTCTTTATTTTGCAGCTGGCTACGCTCCTGGTCACATTCAATTACAATACCCGAGGGTACGTGCGTAAGCCTTACCGCAGACTCGGTTTTGTTTATATGCTGACCGCCCGCACCACTTGATTTACAGGATTCAATCTTAATATCGGCGGGGTTTATATCAATTTCAACCTCTTCAGCCTCAGGCAAAACCGCAACTGTTACCGTAGAGGTCTGTATTCTGCCGTTTGACTCTGTAACGGGTATGCGCTGTACTCTGTGAACGCCGCTTTCAAACTTAAATCTTGAATAAGCACCGTCGCCTATAACCAAAAAACTTATTGCCTTAATGCCGCCGAGCTCGGTTTCATTAATGCTGAGCACCTCTATTTTAAACCGTTCGCGCGCAGAATACATGCTATACATACGGTAAAGGTCCTGTGCAAAGAGAGCCGCCTCTTCACCGCCTGCGCCCTGCCTTATTTCCACTATAACGTTTTTATCGTCGCTCGGGTCGCGCGGCATAAGCAAAATTTTAAGCTCCTCAGTCAGCCTCTCCAGTGCATCGCGATATGCGTGAAACTCGTCCTCTGCAAGCTCGCGAAGCTCAGAATCAAGCGTTCCGTCACGCATAAGCTCGTCGGCATCCTGCATATCCTTTTGTGTTTTAACGTACTCACGGTATTTTTCTACGATACGTGATAGCGAATTATACTCTTTAATAAGTGCCGAATACTGCTTATTATCAGAAACAACAGCGGGGAGAGTGAGCATTTGCTCAATCTCCCTATATCTATCGTCGGCACGTTCAAGCTTTTTAAAAAACATCAATATCTCCTCAAAACGTTATTTTTACAATTTTGAGTTAAGAAGCTATTTTACGAATGCACAGAACGCCTTATAAGTAGAATACACGTCAGCCTTTGAAACAACCTCGTAGGGCGCGTGCATAGAAATTACGGGAACGCCAAGGTCAACCGTTTCAATATTGTGGTTTGCAATATACATAGCAACGGTACCGCCGCCGCCAGCATCCACCTTACCAAGCTCGGCAGTCTGCCAAATGATGCCGTTTTCTGCAAAAAGACGTCTTATAAAGCCTACGAACTCAGCAGATGCATCGTTAGTGCTGGACTTACCTCTTGCACCTGTAAACTTACTCATACAGGTACCTGCCGAGATAATAGCACTGTTTCTCTTTTCATATACGTCGGGGAAATTGGGGTCGTATGCGGCAGTAACGTCAGCACTCAGGCACTTTGACTTACTGCGTACGAGAATGGGGTCAGCGCCCTTTGCCTCTGCAATCTTAGTCATAAGGTCAACAAGCACGTCAGACTGCATACCCGTAATACCAACCGAGCCAATCTCCTCTTTATCAGCAAGCACAACCATAACCGAGCGGTCAGTAGGAGTGTCGAAAAGAGCTGTAATAGCAGGGTAAGAGCAAACTCTGTCGTCATGGCCGTATGCACCGATAAGCGCCCTGTCAAATCCGATGTCGCGCGCGCGGAAAGCAGGCACGAGGCTAAGCTCTGCGGAAATAAAATCCTCCTCTGTAAAGCCGTACTTATCGTAAAGGATAGAAAGCACTGTAAGCTTAATCTTATCGCTGATTTCGTCGTCGCTGTAGGGCAAACCGCCTACAAGGATATTAAGGCTCTCGCCCGATATTGCAGTGCCGAGGGGCTCCTGCGCCTGTCTTGCTCCAAGGTGCGGGAGAAGGTCGTTGATATAGAATACGGGGTCAGAATCGTCCTCGCCTATCGTAACCTTAACAGCCTCACCGTCAGCCTTAACAACTACACCGTGCATGGCAAGGGGAGTAGCGGTCCACTGATATTTCTTTACGCCGCCGTAATAATGGGTCTTGAGAAAGCCCATGCCGCTATCCTCGTAAAGAGGTACCTGCTTAAGGTCGAGTCTGGGTGAATCTATATGAGAAGCAATAATTCTGATTCCCTCTTCTCTTATGTCGTCTTTACCTACCGTAAAGAGAATAACGCTCTTGCCCTTATTATTGTAATATCTCTTATCACCGACTGAAAGCTTATCACCGAATTTATACTCGGTATATCCCTTTTGCTCTGCAAGGGCAATTGTTACGTCAGTAGCCTCGCGCTCGGTTTTTGCATCGTCAAGATACTTCATATAGCCTACGGAATAATCATAGATTGCCTTTATCTCTTCACTTGACGCTTCCTCATAAACGTTTCTTTTTTTGTAGGAAAGCTTTTCAAGCATTTCCTTTGCACTTGTCTTCTCTGCCATTTATTTTTCCTCTTTCGTATTTAATATATCTTTACCGACACCGAGAACAGCCTCGTAAAGCTCTTTCTCCGTGCCATTATTTTCAATAGAATAATTCGACCTCGTAATTAAGTAATCGTCAGGCAGCTGCGTTCTTATACGTAAAAGCGCCTTGTTAAAATCGATACCGTCACGCGCCATAATTCTGTTAATGCGTATTTTCTCTTCGGCAACCACGCATATTACGGACGAGCAAAGCTTATCAAACTCAGACTCAAAAAGAAGCGGCGCATCTACAAGCACGGCACTTGCCCCCTCGGCTCTGTATTTTTCAATCAATGCTTCTGTGCGTTCACGAATATGCCTGTGGGTTATATTGTTAAGCGTTCTGCGCTTCTCCCCGCTCTTGTCTTCACCAAAAACTATTTTAAAGAGTAACTGCCTATCAAGCCTTCCGTCCTTAAAAATATCTTTACCGAATTCTTGCATAAGCTCGAGCACACACGGAGAACAGTATGAGGTTAACGTACGGTAAACAGCATCTGTATCAATGTGACGAAAGCCAATCTCAGAAAGAATTTTTGCAACAGTTCCCTTACCGCTGCCACTGCCGCCGCACAAGCCGACAACCTTCATAGTACCCCTCCATTATGTTAATACTTATATTATACATTATGGTAAGGCAAAATGTCAAGTTTTATTATCAAAGCAATAAAAGTGAATTTGTCAGCTTTTTGGAGTCTATCATATAATCAAAAGTGGAATATACCGAATGGAGAGTATTATGCTTGATTTTGAAGGTTACATTGCAAACAAATCTTTTTTTGCGGCGGCTAACGGCTTTGGGGGCTTTAAATCCATCTTTAACGAGGTTCTGAAAAGAAATGAGCTCTCACGCCTGTTTATACTAAAGGGCGGCCCTGGCACTGGAAAAAGCAGTATTATAAAAGCAATTATAAAATACGCTAATCAGGAAGGTATATATGCCGAGGCAATTTGGTGCTCGTCAGATATAAATTCACTTGACGGCGTTATACTGACAGACGGGGATAAATCGGTTGCAATCATAGACGGCACCTCCCCCCATACAATGGACCCCGTATACCCCGGTGCGCGCGACGAAATTATTAACCTTGGGGATAGCTTTGACATACAGCACCTAAAAAAGCACAGCGAGAAAATTTACGAATACACTGCAAAAAAATCGGGGTGCTATAAGGATGCTTACAGCTATCTTGAAATGGCCGGGAAAATGCACCGTTTTATTTGTGAAAAATACGAAGAAAAAATAGACGGAGAAGCTCTTGAGGCACTTGTAGAATCAATTCTTTCAAGCGTAAAGGCGGAAGAGTCGAATGATGCACCACGC